>DAINSQ010000012.1:33561-43079 GCA_036741235.1 Saprospiraceae bacterium
ATTCGCATGAATTTCAAACAAGCCTTTGATGTCGCGCTCTTCGATTGCGGCAAACGATGTCAGCGCTGAGCTGTTGATGTCGCCGATCTTGATGGCTATGAAGTCCTGACCAATTTGCTGATCGTTCAGATCGTTAATATTGATCACTTCCGGGAAGTCTTCGAACCACGGATTATTCGGTACCGGGAACTGGTAAGAGGCCGGTACGAAACGCCAGCTCGTGTTGTTCGGGAAGTTGTCTTCCAGTGTCAGAATCAGCCTGCGAATCAGGATAATGTCCTGTACGGTAATCGTCTTCGAGTTGTTGGCGTCGGCAGCAATCAACTTGTACGGACTGTCAAGCGGTTCGGTAGTCAATATGTGCTTGGTTATCAAGATAATATCGAAGGTCGACACGCCGTTCAACGGATCGGTATCCAGCTGAGGAGTAACGGTGTAATCGTAACCCGTCTGCAAGTTGTCGAAGGTATAGGCGCCCGACAAGCCGGTGGCGTACGACATGGTCAACTGACCGCTCAAATCTACGCTAACGCCTTCTACCAATTCATCATCTTCGGTCACCACAACACCCGCGATCATACCGGTACCTGGAACGATATCCGGACATACGTCGAACATATTGTCCTGAACCAGTACATAGGTCTCGCAGAAGTCAAAGTTGGGGCCGCCCACCGTGCCGTCGGGTTGAACGGCGTAGGGGTTAAAGGCGCTATCCCAGGCGTAGATACGGATGATCGTCGTTGAAGGATCGGCGCAGGTCAGTATCAAACTGGTCTGCGAGGGATCCGGAATGTCGGAGCCGTTGGTCACTTCGTCGGCAATGTGTATCGAGTAGCGTACCGGACCGGAGCAGTCTTCAACCGGGCTGGCTACAAAATCGCTGGCCCAGATTGTCATGGCGCCCGTATCGTTGAGGCCGTCGCCGTCTACGTCGCTGACAGGCGCCACGGGCATCAGTTCGATGGCCAGGCCGTTGATACATATCGGCGTAGGCGCCTTGCAGTCAACTACTTCGAACGGTATTTCCAGTGCGTTGACATTGCCGCAGCCGTCGTGAACGTGTACTTCAAACAGGTGCTGACCCAGCGGGAAGTTGCCTGCGATGACGAAATCCGGATAGGTTCCCGTCAGGCTTGCTGCTGTGATATCGCCGTCGAGTACGCCGTCGCTGAAGGCATCCAGCAGTACGGTGATTTCCAGATCGTCGGGCGTACAGTTTTCATCTATCGTAAACGGTACTTCCACTGCACCCGGGCAGCCTTCGGCTATATCGCTTGAGTAAGAACAGAACGGTTCTGCGGCTGGAGCATTGATCACGGGTTGTACGTTATCGTAAACCTTGATCACCTGCGTATACTGCCAGTAACCTTTGGAGGTAATGGCCGTTGTGCCGTAGTTGCCGGGAACGCTGTTCATCCAGTAGCCTGCCGGGTTGGTTCTGCCGTCGCACGACGGGTTTTTGCTAAACGGCGCCGGTACGTTGTCACCTTCGTTGTTGTTGCGGTCGTAGTAGGTCACTTTCTGGCCCCCTACCCCACTCTGGCGTACAAGTACCCAGATATCCTCATCGCCCGGATTAGCATCGCAATCTTCATCGCGGCTTACTACTATGGGCGTGTCGGTACCGTTGTATTCGCACCAGTTGATCACGCGGTATGTGCGGAAGATTTTGTAACACTCGTCGCCAGAGGCAGAGAATACTTCGTCTTGTACGCTGACGGCCAGCAAATCGCAACCCAGGTCGTTGACCTCGATGGTATCGGGATGCGGCACGCCGCAGTTGGCCGATGCATCTTTCGGGAATTTGATCTCGTAGTTGTGTATTTTCTGTATCGTAATAATCTGTTGGCAGGTATTGGTAGAAACGTTACCTACCGCATCGATTACACTGAAGCGACGCACAATCGTACCCGAACCGCATTCCAGATCCCATATTGGGGCCAGTTCTTTTACCTGGGCGCCGGGGCAGTTGTCCGTTCCCGTTGCCAGACCGAAGAGTTGCTGCAACAGCAGCGTATCGGCCGGCGTTGCCTGCGATGTTTCACGCGGGAAATCGTAGGGCAACTCATCACAGGTAATCGTCACGTTGTGCGGTGCGGTGCAATACGGCTTCAGTTTGTCTTCGATGAGCACTTCCTGCCAGCATACGTTGCTCTTGTCGTCAAGCGTATCTACATCGGGGTAGCCGTCGCCGTCAAGGTCGGGGTTGCCATACCATGCGCCCCAAAGGCCGTCGCCGTCAGCGTCTTCCCAAACACGCATTTCGATGGTTACATTCGTATTTACATCGCAGCAACCGAATGATACGATATCCGACCAGGGGCCGAAGTAGGGTTCTACCGGTTCGCAGGCATCGTTGACAGCATAGCTGCGGCGAACCTCGAGGCGAATGGGGCTACAGTTATCCCACGAGCCTTCGTCGATATCATCGGCGCTTACCTGGGCGTAACCGTCACCGCCGATCGAGATATGCAGGTCGTCGTCGCAAATCGCTATGGGCGCGATATCATCTACAATGCGGAACGGACATTCAATGACCGTCTGGTGGTTGCAGGCATCCGTTACGATGTATCGGAAGAAGTAGCTGCCGATTTCAAGGTTGGCAACGATGCGCGACGCTCCGTCGGCTATGGTTGCCACCACGATGGCCTGTTGCGTAGTGCCGGTTACCTGGCCGTATTGGTTGGTAACGTTCACCGTTGCAATATGAACTACTTCTGTCACTATTTGCGTGCCGGAGCAATTATCCTCCACTTGCGGTAGCGGCGCTTCTATAACAGCCGTGCAATCGTATGGTCCTGTAGAGTAGGTCAGCAGATCAGCCGTGCCGTCCCAGTCATAATCTTCCACCGGACAGAACACCTCGGGTGCGCTGAAGTCGCCCACTTTGATGATCTGGTTGTATACGATGGTCGACGACGGAGCGCACCAGTTGAACACTGTCCATTCGCGGCGGAATTCGTAGGTACCTTCGCAAACCTGCGCATGCGGGTAATCGAAATAGGAAGCCCCGAGGTTGCAATAGGAGTCGTCCAATTCAACTATACCGAACGCCGTGAACAAGAACGGGAATCCCGTCAGTGAAGGATGCGGATTGCCGTTTTGATCGGTCGGGATGGTCTCGTCGCATTCTACATATACTACGAACGGCGGCAGTATCACATCATCCATCGTAGCTTTGCGAACTGTGATTTCCTGTACGCACTGCGCGCTGTTGCCCGATTCGTCGGTTGCTACAAATCTGCGCATGATCACAACCTCTCCACAGTCTCCGCCGTCTGACAATATCAGATCGGTAAATGTGATATCCGTAACCGGGTCGGTACAGTTGTCGATCGCAGTAGCCATTCCGGTGTATTGCGTGCTCAACAGGTTGCTGTAGATATGGTCTTCATCCGTGCAGATCAAGTCGCGCTTGCCCATTTGAACCGTTGCCGGTAAACCGGATATCAGGCCGTCGCCGTCGCTGTATACGGTGTAGCTGTAATCTCCCGTTTGGTTGGTATCAAACGACGTGGTCAGCAACACGTATTGAACGCCGGGTTCAAGCGGCAGCGACAAACGCAGGATCGGATCAAAAGGATCGAAGATGCCGAACGTGCCGTT
Source organism: Saprospiraceae bacterium (assembly GCA_036741235.1). Taxonomy (GTDB): domain Bacteria; phylum Bacteroidota; class Bacteroidia; order Chitinophagales; family Saprospiraceae; genus JABWBR01. The sequence goes on from DAINSQ010000012.1 coordinate 37,168, forward strand.
GAGGTTGTCATCACCCAACGCTATGATATTGGCGCAAGGTTGATCAGCATTGAAACTGCCCTGGTACAGGGCTACGATGCCATCGCCCCAGCTCGTGTTCAAGTCGAAGGTATACACGTCAGGTTCGGTTACAGTAAATGTATACAGATCGTAGTAGTGCGGTCCGTTCACCGGGTTGGTCAAATTCAGGAAGCAGAAGTGGTCGTCCAGGTCAAGTTGCGGATCGCCGGCGCTCAGTGCGCCGCTGATCGTTTGTACCTGTTCGGTTACCATAGCCTGATCGGTGTCATCCGGGCAGGTAATAACCGGTTTGCGCTTGTCTTCTATCTTGATCGTACCCCAGCAGTGGTTGCCGCACAAGGGGTCTTCTACCTTGAACGTAAGCGTTTGCCCGATAAAGGCTTCATTTACCGTATTGCCGAGGTCAAAACCCGATGAAGTGTAAATGTGCACTTCAAGCGCGTTGTAGCAGGGCAAATCGCCTTCCAGCAAGTTGTCAACACCTACCTCAGCTACACAGTTTTCACCCAGACTGATGTTGATATCGGCGTTGCAAACCAGGTTTTCGATAGACACAATCTCCAGTTCCAGGATGGCTGTGCGGTTGGCGCAGCCGTTGATGCCGGAAATGGTGTAGGCGAAGTGGTACAAGCCGGGAGCGAGGCCTGAAACAGGCACTGCGCTTGGATTGCTCAGATTGAGGCCCGAGTTGTCCAGATCAGTCCAGTATCCTCCGGTGTCCGGGTTGCCGTTGAGCGAGCCGAAGAAGTCAACTACTACTACAGCTTCAGAACAGCCGAGACAAGTTTCGATATGGGTATCTACGCCTGCCGTACGGTAGCATTCCAGTTCTACTTCTGCCGGATCGTGGTCGTCTTCATCTTCGCCGATAGTGCCGTTGCCGTTGACGTCGTTGTCGTGTACGTAGGTATCGTTGTTGCCGTTGCTGTCAGGCGTCGAGTCGATATCCTGTTTTGGATCGCCGTTGGTATCGGTGGCTGCGCTGATCTCTGCAAAATTGACCAGTTCGAGGCCTTCCGCTACATCGGGGGCTACCACCAGGTTGATCTCCACGTATACCGAGGCGCCGGGCAGTAATCCGGTGCTCGCCAGGGCGCCGTTGGTCACGCTGAGCGTAGTGGTCGGTTGACCGCCAACCAGGCTCCAGCCCGGGTTCAGCGTCGGGAAGAACAACAAACCCTGCGGCAAGTAATCAGTCACCTGGATGTTGTCGGCAGCGATCATACCCTGGTTGATTACTTCGATCACGAAGGTAATCGTGTCGTTCAGACCTACGGTGCTCAATTGCCCAACTTCCAGTGTCTTGATCAACGCCAGATCGAATACCTGCGTGATTATCGTGGCTATGTCGTGGTCGTCTTCGTCTTCGCCACCGAGGCCGTCGCCGCTGATCTCGTTGTCTTGCAAGAAGACGTCGTCATTGGCGGCATCGGGTTCGGAGTCCATATCCACTACGCTGTTGCCGTTTTGATCGGTAGCGCTTGTTACTTCCGCCGTGTTAACGATCTGCGTACCCGGAGGCAGCGGGTTGTCAACGACGAGCGTGATGGTCACATCAACAGTAGCATTGGGCGCCAGTCCGCCGGCGGGCAATTCACCCTGCGCTACGCTGAGCGTAGTGGTCGGGTTGCCTCCAGACAGGCTCCAGCCCGGGTTCAGGGCCGCTACAAAGTTGAGCGTAGCGGGCACATAGTCGGTAACCACGATATTGTCAGCCGGGATGGTACCCTGATTGAATACCGTAATAACAAACTGTACCGTATCGCCTGGCTCTACACCGTAGGCTTGTCCGGGCGCCAGTTGTTTCACCAGCGCAAGGTCGAACGATAAGGTGCTGATTGTCGCCTGGTCGTGGTCGTCTTCGTCGCCGCCCTGGAGTCCGTTGCCGTTGATCTCGTTATCTACCAGATAGTTGTCATTATTGACACCATCCGGATTGGAATCGATATCGTCTTGCGAATTACCAACGTCGTCAGTAGCTTTGCTGATCTCAGCCCAGTTGATAATCTGCAGGCCCTGCGGCAGCGGATCGGCCAGTACCAATTGCAGAGTAATCGTTACCGTCTCGCCCGGCGCCAATCCGCCTGCGGGCAGTTCGCCTTCCGAAACGCGCAGCGTAGTGCGGGCGCGGTTGCCGGAAACAAACACCCAACCGGGGTTCAATGCATTGTCGAAGAGCAATTGAGCCGGCAGATAGTCCGTGATTTCGATATTGTCGGCAGCTATTTGTCCCTGGTTGATCACCTGTATGGAGTAGCTTACCGTGTCGCCGGGGGCCACTACAGCTTCCTGACCCGGGCTGAGCAGTTTTACCAAAGCCAGGTCGAATGCTTCTGTAATGACCGTTGCCGGGTCGTGGTCGTCTTCGTCGCCGCCGGCCAAACCGTCGCCGTCGATGTAGTTATCTTGCAGGTACAGGTCGTTGTTACCATTGTTGTCCGGCGTAGAGTCGTCGTCTTGCTGGGGCGCTCCGGCGTCATCCGTGGCGCTTACGATTTCCGCCCAGTTCGTCAGGCTGATGCCCGGATCGAGCGGCGAATCAAGGATCAACAGGATTGTAACGGTAGCTGTCTGACCGGGTAACAAACCTCCGACAGGCAAATCGCCTTCCGATACGCGTAGGTTAGTGATCACTTTGCCCAGCGAAACCGTCCAGCCAGGGTTCAAGGTTCCGTCAAAGTTCATGCCGGCAGGCACATAGTCTACCAGGCGGATATTGTCGGCAGCTATCGAACCCTGATTGACAACGGCAATGGTAAAGCTTACTGTATCGCCGGGTTCTACGATCATCGGTTGACCGGGGCTGAGCTGCTTGTACAAGGCCAGGTCAAAGATCTCTACGACTACCGTTGCCGGATCGTGGTCGTCTTCATCACCGCCTGCAACAGCATCGCCGTTGATTTCGTCGTCTTGCAGGAATATGTCGTTATCCGGATTGCTGTCGGGCTGCGAGTCTACATCGTCGGTTTCATAACCTTGTTCGTCTGTAGCGCGTGTAATTTCAGCCCAGTTGACAAATTCGTAACCGGCAGCAAGCGGAGCGTCAATTATCAAATAAATATTGACGCTTACCTCATCGCCGGGCAGCAAGCCGCCGGCTGCTATCTCGCCTTCTGCAACGCTCAGCAGCGTTTGCGCTACATCGCCGGCAGTATTGACGGTCCAGCCTGGGTTCAAACCTGCGTCGAAATTCATGCCGGCAGGGATATAATCTGCCAGTGCGATGCTATCGGCGGCAATTTGCCCCTGGTTGAACACGCGAATGGTGTAAACTACCGTATCGCCGGGTTCAACCGTTTCACTCTGGCCCGGGCCGAGCTGCTTGACGAGCGCAAGGTCGAAGGTCTTCACTACCAGTTGTGCCGGGTCGTGATCGTCTTCGTCTCCGCCGTCCTGGCCGTTGCCGTTGATCTCGTTGTCCGTCAGATACGTATCGTTTTCCCTGTCAATGTCGGGGTCAGAGTCGATATCTTCCGGTACGTTTCCTTCTATGTCTTCGGCATAACCGATCTCTGCCAGGTTTACCATTACCGTATTGGCCGGCAGCGGGTCTTTAACTCGCATCGTGATGTCTACGATGTAGCTATCTCCCGGATAGATGGTATCCGTGATGGTCAAGCTCGCAAAGGAGGTACCTACCACTGGCGGTGGCCCCAAATGCGTCCAGTCGGTATCGCTCAGCACAAAGTGGTCCACATCCCAGGAGTCATAGATCAGTACGTTTTTGGCAGGTATCTGGCCCTGGTTGACTACCGTAATTCGGAAGGTTACCAGATCGCCGGGTTCTACCAGTTGCTGCTGGCCTGGCGCCAAGGTTTTAAAGAGCGCAAGGTCAAACGAATTCATCGTAACTACTGCGGGGTCGTGGTCGTCTTCGTCTTCTCCATTGAGGCCATCGCCTTGTATTTCATTGTCTTCGAAATAGTTGTCATTATCGACAATGCCGTCAGCCTCTGAATCTATATCATTCTGATCATTGTCTTCGTTGTCTTCTGCGCTGCTAATTTCAGCCCAGTTCCACAATTGCGTTCCGGCAGGAAGTTCATCCTGCATGTAAAGTCTAATGGCTACTGTCACGTTTTGACCGCTTTGCAGGCCGTTAGCGGGCAGCTCGTCACCGGCATTCAGCATACGCGTAGCTTTGTTGCCGGTTATGCTTGTCCAATCAGCATCGGCCAGGATCATGCCTGCAGGGATGTGATCGGTAATTTCGATGCTGTCAGCAGCGATCTGGCCCTGGTTGATGACCGTGATGAAGTACAGCACGGTATCACCGGTGCTCACAAACTCGTCTTCGTTAGGGCCGAGTTCTTTGATGAGCGCAAGGTCGAATACTTCCGTGATTACAGTTGCTATATCGTGGTCGTCTTCGTCTTCGCCGTCATTGCCGTTGCCGCTCACTTCGTTGTCCTGCGTCAATACATCGTTCGTGCCGTTGCCGTCGGGCGTGGAGTCAACGTCGATCTGGTCGTCTCCGTTTTCATCCGTAGCGTCGGTAACTTCTGCAAAGTTGTTGATTGACAGTCCGCCAGGTAGCGGCGCATCTAAAGTCAGGTACAAATCTACTTCTACGGAATCAGTAGGCTGCAGGCCGCCCGCCGGCAGATCGCCGTTGGCTACGCTGATGGTGCGTTGTACGAGTGCTCCTACCTGGGCCCAGCCGTTGTTGCCGTTGATACCGCTTTCGAAATACATCTGGGCAGGAACATAGTCACTTACCAAGATATTATCAGCAGCAATAGTGCCCTGGTTGATTACGCGAATGCGATAATGCACCGTATCGCCAGGTTCTACAGTCAGCGATTGGCCGGGAGCCAGCAGCTTCATCAAGGCCAGGTCGAAGGTCTCTACCGTTACATCGGCATAGTCGTGGTCGTCTTCGTCTTCGCCGTTGTTGCCGTCGCCGCTTACGTCGTTGTCGTTGTTGACCACGTCGTCGTTCGGGTTGTCATTGGGCGTCGAGTCGTCGTCAACCTGCGGATCGCCGTTTTCGTCCGTGGCTTCCGAGATCTCCGTGAAGTTCCTCAGGCTCATGCCGGCCGTCAGCGGATCATTTACCGTAAGGAAAATATCCACCTCTACCGATGCGCCCGGCGCAAGGCCGCCCGCTGCCAGTTCGTCGCCCTGGTTCAGTACGCGACTTACCGTGCTGCCGATCAGCACCCAACCTTCGTTGTTGTTGCCTGTAATACCGCCTTCGTAGCTCATGCCCGTGGGCACGTAGTCGCTCACTTCTATGTTGTCGGCGGCTATCTCGCCCTGGTTGATCACGCGAATCACGTAGTGGACCGTGTCGCCCGGTTCTACCGTGGCGCTCTGGCCAGGCGCCAGCAACTTGATCGAGGCAAGGTCAAAACGCTGCGTCACTACCGACGCCACGTCGTGATCATCTTCATCCTCGCCGTTATTGCCGTTGCCGTCTACGTAGTTGTCCTGGGTCAATACGTCGTTCGTATCATTGGCGTCCGGTGTCGAGTCTACATCCTGCTGGGCATCGCCGTTTTCGTCTGTAGCTGCGCTCACCTCTGCGTAGTTATCTATCTGCGTGCCGGCTGCCAACGGGCTGCCAAGGGTCAGGTACAGGCTTACCTCTACTGAGTCGCCCGGCGCAAGGCCGCCCGAAGGCAGGTCGCCCGCTGCTACACTCAAGGTCCGCTGTACATCACTGCCAACCAGCGTCCAGTTGACGTTGCCCGCAATGCCGGCCTCGTAGCTCATGTTCGCAGGAACATAATCCGTAATCAGAATATTGTCGGCCGCTATCATACCCTGGTTGATCACACGGATGCGATAGTGAATCGTATCGCCAGGCTCTACCGAGGCGCTCTGACCCGTGGCCAGCAGCTTCATCAAGGCCAGGTCGAAGGTCTCTACCGTTACATCGGCATAGT
>DAINSQ010000012.1:43179-49821 GCA_036741235.1 Saprospiraceae bacterium
GCCAGCAGCTTCATCAAGGCCAGGTCGAAGGTCTCTACCGTTACATCGGCATAGTCGTGGTCGTCTTCGTCTTCGCCGTTGTTGCCGTCGCCGCTTACGTCGTTGTCGTTGTTGACCACGTCGTCGTTCGGGTTGTCATTGGGCGTCGAGTCGTCGTCAACCTGCGGATCGCCGTTTTCGTCCGTGGCTTCCGAGATCTCCGTGAAGTTCCTCAGGCTCATGCCGGCCGTCAGCGGATCATTTACCGTAAGGAAAATATCCACCTCTACCGATGCGCCCGGCGCAAGGCCGCCCGCTGCCAGTTCGTCGCCCTGGTTCAGTACGCGACTTACCGTGCTGCCGATCAGCACCCAACCTTCGTTGTTGTTGCCTGTAATACCGCCTTCGTAGCTCATGCCCGTGGGCACGTAGTCGCTCACTTCTATGTTGTCGGCGGCTATCTCGCCCTGGTTGATCACGCGAATCACGTAGTGGACCGTGTCGCCCGGTTCTACCGTGGCGCTCTGGCCAGGCGCCAGCAACTTGATCGAGGCAAGGTCAAAACGCTCTACCACCACCGAGGCGGGGTCATGGTCGTCTTCGTCGCCGCCATTGTTGCCATTGCCATTTATTTCATTATCTGTCAAATAGTTATCATCATTGGGATCGTCGTTCGGCGTTGAATCTACATCTGGTTGAGGCGTACCGAATTCATCGGTAGCGCCACTGACCTCCGCCAGGTTAGTCAATACGGTTCCAGCTGCAAGCGGAGCGTCAACCACCAGTACGATGTCAATAGAAGTCGTTTGACCGATATCGAGTACGCCGGGCAGCGAAGTCACAGCACCGCCGGCTACAGCGCTCCAAGCCGGGTTGAGTGTGGCGTCGAAGTTGAAGCCAGCCGGGATGTAGTCGAATACTTCGATGTTAGCGGCAGCGAGGTTGCCCTGGTTGACTACCGTAATGGTGAAAGTCACCGTATCGGCGGGTTCTACCGTAGCGTCTTCGCCTGCTGCCAGCGTTTTGAACAAAGCGAGGTCAAACTGAATAGGCACAAAGCCGAAGTCAACCGTCATATCGCCGTTGTTGTCGTCGGCATCGTCTTGCGTGCCACCTTGCGCGTCTTCCTGGGCGCCTGTGGGTTCTGCGCCGGCCATCAACATGATCACCGGTGAAGTAACCGTGGCGCCCTGACCGCCGGCTTGAGCGCCGTTGTCATCGAAGTCTTCCTGGTTGTCATTCACATCCGTGTCGACACTCGACAGGGGAAGTCCAGCCAGAGACATGCCTGCGCCGAACTGTGCGGCGGATATTTGTACGTAGTATTTCCCTTCATACAAACCTCCGAAGAAATAATCACCGTTGGAGTCCGTTACGTCAGTAGCGATGAGTACGTCGTCGCCGCCGCCGACAAGCTGGTCGGGGCCTGCGTCGTACAATTCCATCACGACGCCGGGAATACCCACTTCAACGGGGTTGGGATCTTGAATGCCGTTGTTATTGAAATCCACAAAAACCGTCGAGCCAATGCTCACTGCAGGTGTAAAGCCGAAGTCTTTGGTCATATCGCCGTTGTTGTCGTCGGCGTCGTCTTGCGCACCGCCGCTGCCCGGCTCTGTTGTAGATTCGGTATTTGCAATAAGCAAGAACTCAGGGCTCATCACCATGCCGCCGGCGCCGCCCATCTGGAGGCCGTTGTCGTCGGCGTCGGTTGTGTTATCCGAAGCGCTTGTAGCGATATCTTCGCTGGAAAGCGGATAATCGGCCAGCGGACCGCCCGCAGCCAGTTGATCCGGCTGAATCTTCAGGTAGTATTCACCTTCGGGCAAACCGCCCATGAAGAAGTCGCCGTTGTTATCAGTTACATCACTGCCAACAAGTTGGTCGTCAGCCGTGCCTTTGATGCCGTCGGGGCCGGTGCGCCATAATTGAACGGTCACGCCAGGAATACCCGTTTCTCCGGCGCCGTCATCGACGCCATTGTTATTGGCATCTACAAATACGTTGGAGCCTACGCTTACGGCGGGTATCAAACCAAAGTCGACCGTCATATCGCCGTTGTCGTCGTCGGCATCATCCAATGTGCCGCCCGTACCGGGTTCGCCAATGGGCTCAGTGCCGGCAGCCAGGGTAACCAGCGGGCTCATGATCATGCCGCCCGAGCCGCCCATCTGGATGCCGTTGTCGTCGCTGTCCATCTGGTCGTCGTTTTCGTTGGTCGGTTCGCTCGACAGGGGATAGGCCACTGCTGCGCCGCCGGCTGCGAAGTTGCTCATTGGCAGTTTTACATAGTATACGCCGGGCATCAGATTGCCGAAGCGGTAGAAACCGCCTGCGTTGGTAATCATACCGCCCGTAGCGTCGTCAGCAGTGCCCACGAGGCCGTCGGGACCGGCGGGGATTTCGATGTCGTCGGCAGTGCCTTTCACACCGTCGGGGCCGGCGTTGAATAACTGTACTGTTACGCCTGCAAGTCCGAGTTCGCCGGCATTTTGTATGCCGTTGTTGTCGGTAGCGTTTTGTCCGGGCAGGTCGTCGATAAATACGGTAGATCCGATAGCCAAAACGGGCACAAAACCGAAGTCCTGGGTCATATCGCCGTTGTCGTCGTCAAAATCATCCTGGTCGCTGCCCTGGCCGTCTTCTGCATTGGCCAGGGGCTCCGTATCGGCTGCAAGGGTAAATTCGGGGCTCATTACGAAGTAGGTTGTGCCTACCAGGCCCATTTCAATACCGTTGTCGTCGTCGTCTTCGCCATTATCGTTGGCGTCAGTCGGCGCACTTGACACAAAACCGTTGAGGGGTTCGCCGGCGCCAAATTCAGCCGCCTGAATCGCGATATAGTATTCGCCGGGATACAATCCGCCGAAGAAATAATCGCCATTGGCATCTGTAATTTGCGTACCGACAAGCGCGTCGTCGCCGTTGCCTTTGATGCCGTCAGGGCCGGTTGAATAGAGCGTCAAGGTTACGCCCGGGATGCCGTTTTCGCTGTCTTGCGGCTCAAACTGGCCGTCGTTGTCGATATCGGTAAACACGGTAGAACCAACACTCAGGGCCGGTACGAAACCGAAGTCCTTGGTCATATCGCCGTTGTTGTCGTCGGCATTGTCTTGTGCGCCACCGGGGCCGGGTTCCGTCGTCGGCTCGCTGTCGGCAGTGAGCGTGAACTCGGGGCTCATCACCATGCCGCCGGCGCCGCCCATCTGGATACCGTTGTCATCGCCGTCCATCTGGTCGTCGTTTTCATTGGTCGGGTCGCTCGACAGCGGGAAGGCCTCAGCTGCGCCGCCGTTAGCGAAATTGCTTACGGGGAGTTTTACGTAATATACTTCAGGCAACAAGTTGCCGAAATAGTAGTTGCCGCCAGCGTCGGTTACCATGCCGCCTGCTGCGTCGTCGGCAGTGCCCAGCAGGCCGTCGGGGCCTACGTTGATTTCTACGTCGTCAGCATTGCCTTTGATGCCGTCGGGGCCGGCAGTAAACAACTGTACGGTAACCCCAGGCAAACCGTTTTCGCCGGCATCCTGGAGGCCGTTGTTATCTGTGGCGTTTTGCCCCGACTGGTCGTCGACCCACACCGTTGAGCCGATGCTCAATGTGGGTACAAAGCCGAAGTCGACGGTCATATCGCCGTTGTCGTCGTCATAGTCATCCTGGGTAGAACCTTCACCATCTTCAGCATTGACAACAGGTTCATTATCAGCGCCAAGTGTTATTTCCGGGCTCATTACGAAGTAGGTTGTGCCTACCAGGCCCATGGCAATACCGTTGTCGTCGCTGTCTTCTCCATTATCATTCACATCTGTGGGTGTGCTGGAAACGAAACCATTAAGCGGTTCGCCCACGCCGAATTCGCCGGCTGTGATGAGTACGTAGTATTCGCCCTGATATAAGCCGCCTACAAAATAGTTGCCCTGCGGGTCGGTATTGTCAGTAGCTACGAGTACGTCGTCGCCGCCGCCATTCTCTTTCGTGCCGTTAGGGCCGGTGCTGTATACCTGGACAATCACACCGGGGATGCCGTTTTCACCGTCCTGCGGTTCGTGCAACCCGTCATTGTCAATATCGGAAAATACGGTAGATCCTATGCTAACCGCGGGGGTAAAGCCGAAGTCTTTGGTCATATCGCCATTGGCGTCTACAAACGGGTGCGTATTATCCTGAGCGCCGCCGGGGCCGGGTTCGGTAGTCGGTTCCGTGCCTGCATCGAGCGTAAACTCGGGGCTCATCACCATGCCGCCCGCACCGCCCATCTGGAGGCCGTTGTCGTCGTTGTCGGTCAGGTTGTCAGAGGCCGAAGTTGCAATATCAGCGCTGGACAGCGGGTAATACTCCAGGGCGCCTCCTGTAGCCATTTGATCTGACTGAACTTTGAGATAATATTCGCCTTCCGGCAAACCGCTAAAGAAGTAAACCCCATCCTGGCCGCCGACTGTAGTAGTGACCACGCCGACCGGCGCATCGTCGGCGGTATTGGGAATACCGTCGGGGCCTGCGGTGATCAGCAAGTCGTCAGTATTACCTTTGATGCCATCGGGGCCGGTTGACCACAACTGTACCTCAACGCCGTTGATACCAAAATCACCGGTATTGAAAACGCCGTCGTTGTTCAAATCAGCAAAGACCTGAGAACCTACGCTAACAGCAGGAATCACGCCAAAGTCAATGGTCATATCGCCGTTGTCGTCATTGGTATTGTCCTGATCACCGCCGGCGCCTGCTTCGCCGGTAGGTTCTTCGCCTACTCTCAGGCTGATAATCGGGCTTAGGATAGCCGTCCCTGCGCCGGCAAGTTGCTCGCCGTTGTCGTCGTTGTCAATCTGGTCGTCATTCAGGCTGGTAGGCGTACTCGACAACTGGTAGGCCGCCAAGGCGTTACCCGCTGCGAAGTTGCTTGCCGGCACTTCCAGATAATAATCGCCGGGATACAAATAACCGAAGAAATATACGCCGTTGGCATCCGTGAGGGTGCCGCCTGCAGCGTCATCGGCTGTGCCGAGCAGGCCGTCGGGGCCTGCGTTTATTTCAAAATCATCGCCAGTATTGCGCAATCCGTCGGGACCGGGACTGCGGAGTATAATGCGAACGCCGTTTACCGGTAATTCGCCGAGGTCAAATTGACCGTTATTATTATCGTCAACCCAAACAAAAGAGGCAATGCTGAGCAGTTGAACAAAACCAAAGTCCTGGGTCATATCGCCGTTGTCGTCATCGGCGTCGTCCTGCGCGCTGCCTTGTCCGCCTTCTGCCGGAGCAACAGGCTCCGTATTGGGCGTTAAAGTAAATTCGGGGCTCATCACAGCATACGTAGAGCCCAGGAATCCCATGGCAATGCCGTTGTCGTCATTGTCATCGCCGTTGTCGTTCGTATCAGTAACAGTGCTCGAGCCATAGCCGTTGAGGGGTTCGCCGGCGCCGAACTCGGCATTTCCGATGGTCAGGTAATATTCGCCCTGGTACAAGCCGTCGAAGAGATAGTCGCCGTTGGCATCTGTAGTTTCCGAGCCAATCAGCACGTCGTCTCCGTTGCCTTTGACGCCGTCAGGGCCGGTGCTATACAGCGTAACCACTACGCCGGGGATACCGTTTTCGCCGTCTTGCGGTTCGAAGATACCGTTATTATCGAGGTCGGAGAACACAGTTGAGCCCACGCTTACCGCCGGCGTAAAACCAAAATCTTTGGTCATGTCGCCATTGTTGTCGTCGGTATTGTCCTGGGCGCCGCCGGGACCTGGCTCCGTAGTCGGCTCGCTATCGGCTGTCAATACAAACTCGGGGCTCATCACCATACCGCCCGCACCGCCCATTTGGAGGCCGTTGTCGTCGTTGTCGGTTGAGTTGTCAGAAGCGGAAGAAGCAATATCCAAGCTAGAGAGCGGGTAGAACTCCAGCGGGCCGCCGACAGCCATCTGGGTGGGCTGAATTTTGAGATAATATTCGCCTTCGGGAAGACCGCCGATGTAATAGTCGCCGTTAGCATCGGTCACATCTATGCCGGCAAGTACGTCGTCGGCATTGCCTTTAATACCGTCAGGGCCGGTGCTCCACAATTCAACGGTTACGCCGGGTATGCCGGGTTCGCCGGCGCCGTCGTCAATGCCGTTGTTGTTGTTGTCGGCAAAAACATTGGAACCTACGCTCACGGCGGGAATAACGCCAAAGTCGACGGTCATATCGCCGTTATCGTCGTTGGCGTTGTCTTGATCGCCGCCGGAGCCAGGTTCCACAGGAGGTTCAGTACCGCCCAACAAATTAATGATCGGGCTCATAATAACTCCGCCGGCGCCACCCATTTGAGCGCCGTTGTCGTCATTGTCCATCTGATCGTCATTGGGGTTGGTAGGCGTACTGGACAACTGGTAGGCTTCCAATCCGCCGCCGCTGTTGAAGTTGGATACAGGGATGACAACGTAATAATTACCGGGCAATAAATTGCCGAAGAAATAATTCCCATTGCCGTCAGTAACATCAGAATCGACCAAAAAGTCGTCGCTGTTGCCTTTGATATTATCCGGGCCGGCGTTGTATAATTCGAGATTTACCCCGGTTACGCCGTCTTCAGTTGCTTCCTGATACAAGCCGTCGTTATTGGCGTCAACCCAAACCGTTGAGCCGATGCTCAAATTAGGCACAAAGCCGAAGTCGATGGTCATATCGCCG
>DAINSQ010000013.1:0-45741 GCA_036741235.1 Saprospiraceae bacterium
TGGAATGATTTTGGGGCGAGGTGGCAGGATCCTTCAATAGGGCGGTTTGCTGGGGTAGATGCCTTGGCGGAGCTTAGTCCTGATTGGACGCCATATAGATATGCTTACAATAATCCTCTTAGATATTCCGATCCTTTTGGATTGACTGAAAATGATGAAATAGATAGGCAAATCCAATATGATGACAAGGGTAATCCAACTGGCGTTCATCTTTACTACAGTTTGAACGAAACTTCTAACTCCTCAAATACTGCTATATTTTTCGGGTTCGCAAATAGCGATAATGGCTCAAGCAGAAATTCATCGATAAATAACTTTTCGGACCTACCTTCACAAACTTCACTTCAGCCAAAAGCTCTCTTCGTTCAGAATCGATTAGGGCAAGAAGAATTAAGGGGTGGCCCTCCCTGGGAGTATAATGGTAAGATGTATGATACGGAAAGTGAACTCTATTGGGGAATAATGCTGGACAAAGCTGCAGAACAGTTTGGAGTAAAAGATCTAGCCGCTCTGACGGGAATTATAGGAGGGTTACCTTTAATCAAAAAACGCTTTGTAACTGCTGGCACCTCTACACGAACATCTATACTCTCAAGTACAATTGGAAAGGCAGGTAAGACTTCTGCCAGGCTTCTAACCATAACTATGAAAGGCCTGAAATACACAACATCCATTGGGCGTTTTGCCTCGAGGTGGATTCCTTTGATTGGGTGGGGGGTTTTAGGTTATGATTTAATCCAGGTGTATAGGAAGACTGAAGATGAATATAACAGAATAACACGGCATTAAAGCTATGAAAAACAATGAATTAGATAATTTGGTCTCTTTTGTGAGAGAGTTTGTAGGCGACTATCCTAATGAAATTGATTTGGATACTAGAGTTAGCGAAGATTTAGGATTGGAAGGTGACGATGCAATAGAATTCTTGCATGGATACAGTAAAATGTTTAATGTTGATATTTCAGAGTTTCCATTTGATAAATATTTTTGCTCAGAAGGCTTTGAGCTATTCACATTTATTGTTTCGTTTTTTCGAAGGAAAACATACCTAACATTAACTGTAGGAAATTTAAGGGACGCGATCTCCAAAGGGAAACTCTAAGTCAATAATCGGCCGCCCCCTGCTGTAGGTAGCATGGTAAGTCCATCACTCTGCAGAATTTGATGATACCCCTATAACAGTTGGTGGGCAATATGGACAAAGGCTGCATTATAATGCGGTCCCTAACACATCCGGAACAGGAGCTTCGCTTAGGTTTAGCATTAATAAACCCATTTCAAAAAATGTATATGTTAAGTTTTAATAAATACTATGCCCTTTTTATACTATTAATTGCATTATTGTCATGTCATACAATAAGCTATAATAAAAATAAATCCATTGATATTAATTACAAAAAAGCTTATATTCTGATATCAGATCAAAAATCATATTTTCAAAAAGAAATTTCAGTAAACAAAGAAATTATTAATTTTTATCACTATACTCATTTTTTTAAGCAAGAACTTGTGGCTAAACAGGTAACATTGAATATTGAGGCGATTTCTCAACCAATAGTTGTAGAAATTATTCCTCGACTAAATAAAATTGGCGTAATAAACAAAGGCCAAGTAGCGGTTTTCTTTTCAGAAATCAAAGAAGGATATTTTTTTGCAGAGATTTTTATGCATAGTTTATATTCATATGAAAACAGGCCTCATTTTGGAGTTAGCGAAGTGTTTTTATTTGAAATAGTTAACAATCAAGAAGTAATTATTATAAGCAATAAGCTATTTGAATATAACTGAGAGCATGCCCCAAAGATTAAGCCAACCCACAAGATCATCTCATTCTTACAAGCGTAAGTATCGTGCTCTATCACCTTTTTCAACGCAAGAAAAATCAAACTGATGAAAGCATTATTTATTGGATTACAATTAATCATTCCTTTAATATTGCCAGGGCAGGTTATAGATAGTCTTCATGTATATTTTCTGCCCTGGAAGTTTAATATTGAAGGATTAATCACCGATGAGTTAGTTCGCAACTATCCCGGATTTTCAAAGAAGATTAGCATTACTGATCGGAATAAAATCGACAGCTTATTAATGTCATTGTCTATATTGAATTTAAGGCCTAAAGAAAACCGAAAGTCTACTTTTAGCCCCCGTATGATTATTGATATTTATTCTCATAAAAAACGAGCTGATCCAGAATCTCCTGTGTGCATAGATACTATCAAACTTGATTCAAGGCAAAACTTATTGTATGACGACAGATTCTACTATAAGAATTTTGCACTAGAAGATTGGATTCAGACAAATATATATTCAGGGCAAAACCCATAGCGATGATGATGAACGCCAACAATACGGAACCATTGAGGTGTGGGATGACCCTTCGACACTGGAAAATGAGGCGGAGATAACTATACGACTGTAAGACTATACTACTGCACAATTAAAGTTGGACAAATAATGATACGGAAAGTTCCCCTGTTCATACACGATGAAAACCACAACGGTACCATCGAGGTATGGGACGACCCTTCGACACCGGAGAATGAAGCGGAGATAGTACAAGCGCAGCGAAGCGGAGTCCCGTACCGACGCAAGGAGGTCGGGAAAAATCACGCCCACCCACCCGCTATCGCGGTTCTCTCGCTTGAATGTCCACCGGACATTCATTTCTGCGAAAATCGCTCGCTCACCTTCGGGATGAACCACGAAGGGCCGTGGTATGCCACCATCGGGCCGAGGAATGGGTATCAGTATAATGGCAAGGAGCTGAATGAGGAATTGGAATTGGGGTGGAATGCTTAAGATCCAACAGGAGAGCCATGGTTAAGCTGTTCACAGTTCACTGTTCACTCTCCCCGCAAATTCCACAAAAAAATCGAGGGAGTAGGGGTTGCGCATGGACCCCGTGTTAGCCGCTTTGGAGATGGGCATGCCCATCAATATTTTCTTCACCGGCGCTTCCAGTTTTTTACCGCTAATGGTATAAGGTATATCGGGTATGGCGATAATATCGTCGGGGACGTGGCGGGGGGAATACTCCGTGCGCAGCGATTGATTGATTTGTTGTTTGAGCGTTTTGGTCAATTCCACGCCTTCTTCCAATACGACAAACAGCGGCATATAGTGCCGGCCGCCGCTTAATTCGAGGTTGACGACCAGGCTGTCTTTCACTTCTTTCACTTTTTGCACGGCGCTGTATACTTCTGCCGTGCCGATGCGCACGCCTTGCCGGTTGAGTGTGGCGTCGGAGCGGCCGTAGATGACCAGGCTGTGGCGGGGGGTAATCTTAACCCAATCGCCGTGTCGCCAGATACCGGGGTACATATCGAAATAACTCTCGTGGTAACGCTGTCCATCGGGGTCGTTCCAAAAATAAATCGGCATGGAAGGCATTGGTTCTGTCACCACCATTTCTCCCACCTCGTCGGTAAGTGGTTGGCCTTCATCGTCCCATGCATATAAAGCGCAGCCCAGTGCCCGGCATTGGATTTCGCCTTCGTACAGGGGTTCGAGCGGGCAGCCGCCCACAAAAGCCGTGCATACGTCGGTGCCGCCGCTCATAGAACACAGCCACACGTCGGATTTAACGTGTTCGTATACCCAGTCGAAAGCCTCGGGAGGCAGCGGAGAGCCGGTAGAGCCGATGGATCGCAGGGCTGAAAGGTTGTATTTGCTGCCCGGGCTTAGACCTCCGCGCATGCAGGCCACCAGATAGGGGGCGCTGGTACCGAAGTGGCGGATACCGGCTTCCTGCGCAAACAGCCACAATACGTCGAGGTCGGGGTATCCCGGCCCGCCGTCGTATAATACAATGGTAGCGCCCACCAGCAAGGCGGCTTGCACAAAATTCCACATCATCCAGCCGGTGGTAGAAAACCAGAAGAAGCGCTCGCCGGCGTGAACGTCGTTGTGAAAAGCCAGGTATTTGTAGTGTTCGAGCAGCACCCCGCCATGCGAATGGGTGATGGCTTTGGGCAAACCGGTTGTGCCGGATGAGTACAATATCCAGATGGGGTGGTCAAATGGAACCGGCGTAAACACAAGGGCTTGCGATGTATCGGCGGTGGCGCTTTGCCACGAGGCGGCTTTGGGAAGGTTGTCTACCGGCGCGCTTTCATCGAGGTAGGGAACGAGAATTAGCCTGGTCAGCGTAGGCAATTCATCGCACAACTGGCGCACCACATCCAGTCGATCAAAAGCCTTGCCGTTGTATTGGTAGCCATCGACGGCCAGCAGCACTTTGGGTTCTATCTGGCGAAAACGGTCGAGTACGCTGTTGGCGCCAAAATCGGGCGAGCAGCTCGACCACACGGCGCCGATGGCGCAGGTAGCCATAAAAGCGATGGTCGCCTCGGGGATATTGGGCAGATAAGCCGCTACGCGGTCGCCCGGCCCCACCCCTTGCCCGCGCAAATAAGCGGCCAACGCCGCCACTTTACTGCGCAACTCGCGCCAGGAGATAGCCGTAAGCGGTTGCCGCTCCGATTGAAACAGTATGGCGGGGCGTTCGTCGTTGGCGTGGCGGAACAAATGCTCGGCGTAGTTGAGCGTGCTACCCTCAAACCATCGCGTTTGGGGCATTGGCGCATCAGACATTACCTGCGTATAAGGGGTATGCGATTGGATATCGAAGTATTGCCATACCGACTCCCAGAAATCGGCGGGGTTGGCAACAGACCACTCCCATGCTGCCAGATAATGGGGGAAATGCAACCCCTTTCGCTCCGATAGCCAGTCGAAATAGCGTTGTAATTGTGATTGACGGCGGAAGCCGGAATCGGGTTGCCACAAGAGCCGGGGAGATGGAGTACCGCTTTGCATGGTTACAATTGCGTTATTGTATCGTCACTTTGCCTTTAACGGCTTTCAGGTTGAGCACCTGGTCGCGCGAATTGATGATTTCGATGGCGGTGGGCTGGTCGGTAATTTGAATGGCGCTGGATTGGCCGGGGTTGCCCTTGGCGACAAAGCAGACCTCAAACAGGAGGTCGCCGTCTTTGAGCGTAGCGCCTTTGAGCATTTCATCGAGCCAGAGGGTAGTGAGCAAACCTTCGCTGGTGCGGTTGGCGCCGAAATTGGCTGCGCTCATTTTGGGAAGATTGTAATTTTTCGCCTCTTGAAAATTCAGTAGTTGCTTATCCCATTGAATCGTAAATTGCATGCCGATGATAGCGTTAAAATTGGCTACGGTAACGGGTACGCATACGCTCGCGCCCTTGGCAACCGTTACTTCTGCAGCGCGTATTACAACTTCGAGTGGCGAATGGGCGATGATATCGGCGCTCACCGGTTGGCTTTGAGCGGCGGGGAGCGCCTGCGCATTTTCAGTTGCAGTCGCTGTTGATTGATCGGCAGAACGGTCGGCGCTACAACCTAAAAGCATGATCCCGGCGGCTATTGACAAGAAAAAATACTTCATTGTTATTGATTTTGCGCAAAGATAGAAATAGAAGGGTAAAAAAAAGGGCGCCAAGCCGTTAATAGCATAGCGCCCATTGATATCAATTAATCACCCGACTGTTACTATCTTATAAAACCCGGCGGCGGGGGTTGCAGTTCATACGGCGGATATCCCTTGCCGCGGCTTGTTGGCGTATGTGAAGGCGCGCGCGTTCGCCCCGGCTGATAAAGCCGTCGGCTCTCATGCGTTGTTTAGCCATGCCGATTTGCCGTTGCTGTTGGCGCAGGTAGCGGGCCTCCGGGCGCGTAAGCTGCCCGTTGCGGATGCCTCTTTTTATCTTGTTGTGCTGACGCCACTGGCGCGCTGCAATATGCGGCGGCGGGGGCGGCGTTTGTGATTGCGCGGCAAAAGCAGCCGCGAATAATACCAGGAAAAACAGCATCTTGACACGCATATGTCTTACTTTTTTGTATTTTAAATGTTGGATTACTACCTTTAGTAATCTTTACCATATTGACGGCAAGTCAGGGCCCGGGTTTAAAGCCCTGCCTGTTAAAAAAGATTTAAATTTGCAGGTATAAACCTGAAACGCCTTGTACACGAAAAACTCAATCGCTATGAGATCAACATGGATGCCCTTTTTTATGGCGGCCTTATTGCTGACCAGTTGCGTGCCTCAAAAAGAACACGCTGAACTGAAGGAACAACTGGATTTCTACAAGCGGCAATCGCTGGCAGCCGACTCGGTGGAAAGCAGCAACCGCACCCTGGCCGAAGAAAACCGGGCTACGGAAGCCCAACTCAAGGAAACGATGCACGAACTGGAACAACTTACTGCAACCAATATAAGCCTGAACAAGAGTTACCAGGAAATCCTGCAGAAATACAACGCCATCGTCAACCAAAACCGGGAGGTGGTTGCCACTTCATCGTATGAAACGCTGAGCCTCCAGGAAGAACTGGCCAAACAACAAGCGGAGTTGGACGAGCGCAACCGCCAACTGGAATTGGCTGAGCGCAGCTTGTATGAAAAGGAAACCAGGATTAATGTCATGGAATACAGCATGACGGAAAAAGGGAACGCCCAAAATGCCGAGGCCGGCTGGCGCTGCGAAAAAATGACGCAGGTGATCGACCGGCACCGCCTGCAACTCGCCGATTTGCAAACCCGGCTCAATGATGCATTGGCCGTTTATGCCAATACCGACGTGTCTATTGTAGCCGCCGGCGGTAAGTTGTACGTAACCATGAGCCAGCCGTTTCTGTTTGGCGTAACCGCCGATGAGATTACCTGGAACGGCTCCTCCGCCTTGCGCGCTATCGCCGATGTGTATAAGCAATATAATAATATCTACCTCACGGTTGAAGGCCACACAACTACCGACGGCACAGCCGCCCGCAATTGGGATGTCAGCGTGCTGAAGGCAACAGCGGTAGTAAAACTGCTGTCGGAGCTGGGCGTTGCACCCGAACAGCTTACCGCATCCGGACGCGGTTATTTTGCGCCCATTGTATCCAACTCATCACAGCAGGGAAAAGTACAAAATATGCGCACGGTGCTTATCTTTTCGCCAAATGTGGATGAGCTGATGATTTGGGCGCGTTGATCGTATGTATAATAGAACAATGCGATGCAACGGCTGCTAATCGCCATCATTTTGCTGTTGGGGCTCCCAGGCGCCGCCGACGCCCAGCGCTGCCTGTCCCAACGTCAGTTGGCGTTTGATCAGGCTGCCGATACGGCTGTGGCGCGTCGCAGGAATGAAATAGAAGAACGGCTGGATTATTTGGAGCTGCGCGAAGTCGCTACTATCGAAGTTGTCGTACACGTGGTTTGGCGAACGCCTGCAGAAAATATTTCAACGGAACAGATATACTCACAATTAGAGGTACTCAACGAAGATTATCGCCTGCTCAATGCCAACCAACCGGATATCCTGCCCATATTCCAATCGGTTAAGGCTGATGCGGAAATTGAATTTGTTTTGGCCTCTACCGACCCCGCCGGCAATCCTTCCAACGGCATTGTGCGGGTGCAAACTACGTACGATCTCATCGGCATTGCCAGGGATGACAACAACAGGCGCAGGATTTGTTATTCGGCCCTCGGCGGCAGTGATGCCTGGTGCCCGGATCGCTACCTCAATATTTGGGTCGGACAATTTCCCGGCGGTATAGCCGGCGAAGCGAGTTTCCCCGGGCAGGATATTCCGGCAGAAGACGGCATCAGGATAGACCCCGAGCATTTTGGCCGCACCGGCGCCGTCGCCCCCCCTTATCACCTGGGCCGCACTACAACCCATGAGATCGGGCATTATCTGAATTTGTATCATTTGTGGGGCGGCGACGGCGATGAAGATTTGCTCTGTCAATTTGACGACGAGATAAACGACACTCCCGAACAAGCCTACAATTACCGCAATGAATGCCCGGTAGGCATCCAGCAATCCTGCGGTTCGCCCGATATGTACCAAAATTACCTCAATTACACCGATGACGCCTGTATGGCGCTGTTTACCCTCGGCCAGAAAATGCGGATGTGGGCAACGCTCAACGGCCCGCGATCGGGTTTGCTTAGCGGGGCTGCTTGCAGTGTCGCCGCTGTTGAACCGTCGTCAAAACCGGCGGTCGCCGCTTACCCCAATCCGGCCAGGGCTGGGCATACTGTCAAGCTCCGCTTGCCGCCGGGAATTTTGGCAGTAGAATTATTGGACTATCAGGGCCGATTGTGGAAGCGCCAGGCAACTGAAGGACTCACGCTGGAATTGCAATTGGAAGATACTCCCCCGGGGGCGTATTTTATTCGACTAATAACCACTCACCACACCAGGGCCATACCACTGGTAATTACCCGTTAAACCCAACACGCATGACAACACCAATGAATTACCCTTCGACCAACGCCGGCCTGCGGCTTGCCGTCCTTTTTATCTTGCTGGGAATATACTCGTGTAAACTCCCACAGACAACGGCCAACCTGGACAAGGCCTCCAAACTCATCGAAATCAGCAAAGGCCCCTGCTATGGGCCCTGTCCGGTGTTTAAAATGACGATATACCGCGGCGGGCTGGCGGTGTATGAGGGCCAAAAATATACGGAAAAAGAGGGTATGCACACCAAAACGCTGACCGTTGATCAAATCGATAAGTTGCAGGCCGAATGTCAACGCGCCAATTTATGGCAATACCCCGACGCTTTCAGAAGCAAACAGCCTGACCTGCCGACCGTGACGATCATTTACTACGAGCAGGATAATAACAACTACAAAACCGTGGTGGGCAAGGAGGGGCGGCCTGAAGCAATAATGAACATTGAGGCCATGCTCGACAAGATCGCAGAATCGGGCGGATGGGTTGTCAAAGGCAACTCCCCCGGCGGCGCAAACGGCAAAACCGACGCGGCTGCCGTAAAACAAAACGAGATTATAGTGCAGCTGATGGAGGGCGTTGACGGCGCCGTATGGGCCCGGCAATACAGCAAATACAACTTGCAGGTGATAAAACGATTGTCGCCCCGCAGTTTTTACTGGCTGGTTACCTTTGACGACAAGAAGATCGCCCCGCAGACTATGCTGGAAACCATCCAAAAAGACGATTATGTCGTAGCGGCCGAGTTCAACAGATCTGTAGAATTGAGAAAGCAGGAATAGCTAGTTTTTAAACTGGAAGGTGTACGACGCCCATGTCGGGCCATCGTAGGAGCGCCATTTGGGGCCCGCCTTGAGCAGGCGTATTGCTTCGTCATTGCAGCCATAGGGAAGACCTTTCACGACCTTTATTTGGTCCAGGCTGCCGTCGTCCAGCACCAGGAATTCCAATACCACTTCTCCGCTGATGCCGTTAAGCCTGGCTTGTTCGGGGTAACGCAGGTTTTTGCGCACAAATTTTTTCATGGCGTCAAATCCGCCTTCGGGTGTGGCTACAGGAATTTTGTCTTTTTTGGCGGCGGCGGCGCGATTGCTTTTCGGTAAAAAATCTCCGACAGTCGGGGCGGCTTTTTTATCGCTGTCGATAGCCGTTTTTGCGCTTTCGAACGCTTTGGTTTCGGCGACTGATTCTTCCTCTTGCACCGCTATTTCAGCGCTTGGGGATGATACGGCAGGCGTTGGCGCCGCTTCGGTGGAAACGGCGGCATCGTCGGCCATCGCCAGGTTGCCGGCGGGCTCGGCGCTAATTTCGTCTGATTGGCCGGTTTCCGGTGATATTTTGATGATCGGCGGATTGGCGCCGGGTTTGGTTTTTGCGGGTTGTTCTGTGGTTGCCGGTTGTGCGGGGGCGTTCATCTCCGTTGGCGCTGTTGTGGTTGCTGCCAAACCGGGCGATGGCGGCGGGGTATCCGGAGATTGGCGGCTTTCACTCAGGGTAGCCGGAGCAGTGGGGGCCTGTCTGTCTAAAACCTGCCACACTACCACGGCTAGCGCCACCGCGGCCGCTATTGCTGCAAAACGCCTGAGATAAAGCAGGGTAGGGGAGCGGCGATCTTGCTGTCGATAACGGTGGCGGAGCCGTTGAAGCGCCGCTTCGTGGTCTTCGGCAGCATGCCGTCGATACCCCTGGAGAGCCTCGTTGAGAAAAGGATCATCGCCCGCCGTTTCATCGAGGCGGCGTTCATCCGCCAGGCGCGCCGTCCCGCTGATCCAGCGGCGCAATAATTCGGCAGCAGATATAGGCGATTTGTCCTTTTTCATGAGCGTACTACCATTTAAACGTAGATGCTTTTGCTATGCGAAATTACACAAGCCTTTACAGAAAATAACAAATTTCCTAAATTTGCGCCTCATCATTATTCTTTCACACAAAACAACCATACCCATGGGAAAAGGTGATAAGCGCTCCAAGCGCGGCAAAATCTGGAGGGGCTCGCATGGCAACTCCCGCCCGAAGGGCAAGAAAAAGCAAACTGCCAATAGCAGCAGCAATTAAAGCAAAGCGGATGTACGCACATCCGCTTTCTTTTTTCGCATAATAGCCTGTTCCGCCTTATTTTTACGAAAAATTAAACCGGCAGCCCCCTCGCCTTGTTACCATTGTTTCGAGAAAATTACGCCATCCACAATGATTGCATTAAAACCTGTCGACAATAATTTTCAGACCATCGCAGGCGATCCGCTTCAGGTCAAAATATTCACCCTCAAAAACGGATTAAAACTCTATCTCAGCGTCAACCGCAACGAACCCCGCATTTTTACCAATATCGCCGTGCGGTCGGGGTCGAAGCAAGACCCGGCCGAAACCACGGGGCTGGCTCACTACATGGAACACATGTTGTTCAAGGGCACCAGTAAAATCGGCGCGCTGGATTGGGAAACGGAAAAAGTGTTTTTGCAGCAAATCTCCGATCTGTACGAAACTCACCGCGCAACCACTGACGAAAACCAGCGCCGGCTTATTTATGCTGAAATAGACCGCATTTCGAATGAAGCCGCCCAACTGGTGGCCGCCAATGAATACGACAAACTGGTAAGCGCCATCGGTGCAAAAGATACCAACGCCTATACCTGGGTTGACCAAACCGTTTACGTCAACGATATCCCCGCCAACGAACTGGAACGCTGGATGCAACTCGAATCAGAGCGATTCCGCATGATGGCGCTGCGTTTATTCCATACTGAACTGGAAACGGTTTACGAAGAATTCAATATTAGCCAGGACCGCGATTTCCGCAAGGTGTACAACGCCCTGCGCGAATCGCTTTTCCCCAATCACCCTTACGGTACCCAAACCACCCTGGGCCGCAGCGAACACCTCAAAAACCCCTCGCACGTCAATATTCAATGGTATTTCAACACGTATTACGTGCCCAATAATATGGCGATCGTTTTGGCCGGCGATTTCGATCCCGATGAAGTGGCGGCCCTGGCCGAGCGCTACTGGGGTGATTATGAAGCCAAACCTTTGCCCCCGTTTCATTTTGAAGAGCAACCCGCCATCGAGCAACCTATTCGGCGCGAAGTTTTCGGGCAGGAAACGCCCCATGTAGAACTGGCCTGGCGCCTGGGCGGCAGCGCAACCGACGACCCCCTCATGCTCTCGCTCATCAGGGGACTGCTTTTCAACGATCAGGCGGGCCTGCTCGATACCGACCTCAATCAGCAACAACGCGTGCTGGAATCAGAGGCGTGGAGCTGGTATTACGGCGATTATTCCGTGTTGGGGCTGTATGGAAAACCTCGCGAAGAACAATCGCTGGAGGAAGTAGAACAACTGCTTCTGGGGGCGATCGCGCGTCTGCGTCAGGGCGACTTCGAGGACTGGCTCATCGAAGCGGTAATCAACAATATGCGCCTGTCGGAGACCAAAGCCTGGGAGCACAACCGCCACCGCGTGGAGGCCATGACTTCGGCTTTTATCCTGGATATTCCCTGGCAGCGATTTGTCGACCGTTTGCAGTGGATGCGCCGCGTGTCCAAACAGCAAATTGTCGATTTTGCCCGGCAATACCTGCAAACAACCAATTACGCGCTGGTTTATAAACGACAGGGGCCCGATCCCAATGTTGTTAAAGTTGACAAACCCCCGATTACGCCGGTAGCGTTGCAACGCGACTCGACTTCTGAATTTGCGCGTCATTTTCTGCAGGAAGCTTCTCCTCGACTGCAACCCCATTTTGTCGATTTCGACGAACTCATCCAGTCGCTGAAGCTGTCTAATGGCCTGGTATTTGATTATGTACGCAATCAGGACAACGACCTGTTCCGCCTCGACTTCATCTTTGAAATGGGTAAGTCGAGCGACCTGCTTATGGGGCTTGCGTTTCAATATTTGCCTTATCTGGGCACTTCCCGTTATACCGCTTCCGATCTTCAAAAAGAATTTTTCCGCCTCGGGCTTGCTTTTGACGTTTTCAGTCAGGAACAACGCACCTATATTTCATTGAATGGCCTGGAGACTTCGCTGGAAGAGGGTTTACAACTGGTAGCGCATATTTTATCGGATGTTAAGGCCGATGAACAGGCTTTGAAAAACGTTGTTGCGGATATACTCACCAAGCGGGAGAACCATAAACGCGACCGCAATGTGGTGTTGCGGGATGCGCTGGCCAGCTATGCCCGCTACGGCGCCGATTCGCCCTTTACATACAGGCTGCCGGAAGCCACCCTCAAAGCGGTGTCGCCGGATACCCTTGTAGACATCATCAGGTCGCTGATCACGTTTGAACACAACGTGTATTACTACGGCAGTCGCCCGGCGCAAGATGTCGCTTCGTTGGTAGAGCGCTACCATCATGCGCCCGCTGTTCGTCGACAAACGCCGGCCAACCGCTCTTTCCCGCAATTGCCCACTGATGCAAGCAAGGTATACTTCCTCGATTTCCCCATTGTACAAACCGATGTGATGCTGTTATCGAGAGGCACGCCCTTTTTTAACCTCGAAGAGCACCTCATGCGGGAATTGTACAACGAATATTTCGGCTACGGCCTGTCCAGTATTGTATTTCAGGAGATTCGCGAATCCAAGGCGCTGGCTTATGCCACTTATGCCTACTACAGCTCGCCCCGCCGTAAAGACCAGGCGCATTACTTGCAGGCCTATGTGGGCACCCAGCCCGACAAGCTGAGCGACGCATTGCCCGCCATGTTCAATATCATTGATCAAATGCCCGTTGTAGAAGCTCAAATCGAACATGCCCGGCAATCGCTGGTCAAACAAATAGAAACCGAGCGTATTGCGCCGTCTAATATTTATTGGGAGGCCCTCTCCAACTGGGATTTGGGGTATTCAGGCGATTTACGCCGACCGCTTTATCACCGGATGAAAGAAACCACCATCAACGATTTCCTGCAATTTCACCACAATTACGTGAAAGGCCGCGCTTTCCACTTGATTCTGATGGGCAGTAAAGCGCACGTGGATATGTCTTATATCGGGAATTTCGGCGAAGTACAGGAACTCTCGCTGACGGATGTGTTTGGCTATTAATCGTTGATCTTGTTCCGATATTTTGATTAGAATATGATTGATATTAATTTGATTTTCAGGTAATTATTTTGTTGCTGTTTTTAATTTTAAAAAGACAATTCCCGTAAAATGTAATTACCTGGCGTTGAATAATCACTCATTTTTGTAGTGTCAAAAAGTATCATTGCAAAAAAGAGGTTTATGAAAACGCTCAGATCCAACGCCACAGATTTTCTTCGCAATCTTCCTTTGTTTCAAACTTTAAGCGAAAGCGAGTTGAAGCAGGTTGAAGAGATGTCTACGCTCAAGCATTGCATCCGGCAAGAGGTTATTTTTGAGAGCGGCGCGCCCTCTCAGGCAGTATATTTTTTGATCAAGGGCATTGTCAAAATCGGCGCGGTATATGACGATGGCCGTGAGGTGATCAAACACGTTTTATACCCGATGGCCATGTTTGGCGAGCTCAGCCTGGTGGGCGAGGAGCGTCGTCAGGACACGGCCATTGCCATGGAGGACACCCAGCTATACATCATTAAGGCCGAGGCGTTCCGGCAGTTGATGCAGACCAACCCCGACCTGTCGATGCGTCTGCTCACGCTTATCGGCAACCGGTTGCGCCGAACGGAGTCGAGGCTGGAGTCAATGATCCTCAAAGACGCCCGCGAGCGGATCATCGATTTTCTGCGCGATTCTGCAATCAAGCAGGGGAAGCGCATTGGGTATGAGATGCTGATCAAACACTGCCTGACGCAGCAAGACATTGCGAACATTACCGGGACATCGAGGCAGACGGTCACTTCGGTGCTCAATGATCTGAAGAAATCGAATCTGATATACTTCAATCGTCGCAGCATATTGATTCGGGATTTGGCCAAGCTGGGTTAGCATTTTGATTCCAGCCATTCAACATAGTCAAAATAATTGAATACCCGCTGTTCAGAAGTTTGGAGGCGGGCCTGTTTGATCGCTTCCAGTAACGCGAGCAACAGGGCTTTTCGCTGATGTAAGTCGGGGGCGTTAATCAGTTTTCGCAAATAAGTGAACAGCAGTTTTTCAGTATGAAATAGCCGGCCCTGAAGGCTGTGCTGCCGCTTTGCAGCCTGGATGAGCGATTCCAGCAGTTCGTAATTGCCCAGTTCGTAGTGCGTAAGCAAGTTGAGCAAATTGCCAAAGCGGAATAGTTCTTCAACTACATTGCGCCGGGGTTGTTGGAGGAGGCGATTGAGCCAGGTCAGCGCTTCCTCGTAATTGCCGCTGGAGAAGTACACATAGGCCATGAGGTAAAAAAGGGTGAGGCGGTAGTGGTACGCCGCTTTTTCACCGTAAAGTTCCAATCCTTCCTGTATTTTGGGCAATTCGCGCAATGCTTCGGCGTATTGTTTCCGAAATATGCGCATGTTAAGTTCGAGCAGGGAGCTGAGTTCAAATATTTTTACATCGAGTTGGGGCAATCGCTGAAATTCGCGGCGACGGGGCAGGGATTTTAGTTTGAGTAGTCCCGCTTCCAGTACTTCGTATTTTTTCAGTTGATGGTTGTCGATTAAAAAATTATTCAGCGAAACCAGGTATCGTTTGGGGTTGAGTTCAATGAGGAAAGGATGAGTTTCCATCAGGGCAAGTAGTTGCTGGTTGCATTGATAGGCCTTTTTAATACTGCGGTTTTTAAAATACTTGGTTGACTGGGCTTTTTGTCTGTCTTGTGGGGCTCGCTTTCTGGCGTGGGGGGGTTGTTCGGGGAGCAGCAGCGCCTGGTATTCTTCCTGTAACGCTTCGTCGTTGATCGCAATTTTTTGGTAATGCAACCTTGCCACCCTGCTGCCTACCCAGGCTTGGTATCCTTCCTGGTTGAGTGCTGCCAAGGCAGCTTCCCACTCTTCGTACCAGGTATGGAGGGCTGTCTCGCCTTTGTTGCGGTAGAAGGTCCGCTCCATGCAAGTGCGTTCCAATGCCAGTAATTCGGGCAACAGATGGTGAAATTGGTAGTGGCGGGCCGTCTGTTTCATTTTGGTCAACCTCCTGCCGGCCTCTGCCGTAAGGCCTTTTTCGAGCAGTATTTCAGCTGTGTGGAGGTCGCGTTTGAGTTGTTCCTCTATCGAAGAAGCCCGGTGAAACAAATGCAGGCTATCCAGCAGTTGTTCCATCAAATAGCGTTTTCCCACTGCCAGATAACCGGCAATACTGTTATTGCCCAGCGATTGCCGGAGCGCGTCCTCCTCATATTTGTCCATCGCTTCTATCGCGTCAAACAAGATCAGGTACTGATTGGTTTCGCCCAATGTGTGACGCGCTGCCTGCCTGCGAAAAAAACGCTTCTCAGCCGGGGTCATGGTTTTTATTAATTGATGTACTTCCTGGCTGGGCGGTTTCATGATATAATTGTTTAGCAGGGTGAGATTTTACGTCCCTTAACGGAGAACTACCCCATCTCCACCGGCGTCACCGCTGCTTTTTCGCTGCGGCGATTGCGAACGAACTGCAATTCGCTATTGCGGCCTATACTCGACTCATCGAGCAGCTTGTGCAAATCGTCAATGCTGTGAATGGGGTGGTTGTCAAAACCGGTGATCAGGTCGCCTTGCATAATACCGGCATTGGCGGCGGGGCTGCCGGGTTCTACACTTTGTACCAGCACGCCGGAGGGTTGGGGCGCGTTATGCGGCAGGCGCACCATTTGGCCGGAAATGCCGAGATAACCGCGGCGCACTTTTCCCGAAATAATGAGTTTACCTACCACGTATTGCGCCAGGTTGGCGGCCACCGCAAAACAAAGCCCCTGTGCAGGCAGGATTACCGCCGTGTTTACGCCGATGACTTTGCCGTGCGAGTCCACCAGCGGACCGCCCGAATTGCCGGGGTTGAGCGCCGCGTCGGTTTGGATCACATCGTCTATGAGCCTGCCGCTTTCTGAGCGCAGGGTACGGCCCAGCGCGCTCACCACGCCGGCAGTAAGCGAATACTGAAACCCATAGGGATTGCCGATGGCAATAGCCAGTTGGCCCACCTGCAGGCGGTCGGAATCGCCGAAACTAACGGTCGACAACTTTTCTGCATTGATTTGAATAACGGCAATGTCGGTAGCGGGGTCGTTGCCAACCAATACAGCCTGGTATTGGCGCCCATCCTGGAGATTCACTTCCAGTCGTTCGGCGCCGTTCACCACATGACTATTTGTCACGATAAATCCATCGCTGCTGATCGCAAAACCCGAGCCGCTGCCGTAGGGGGCGCCTTGATTATTATTGCGGCCGCGTTTGCCGGGCTTTTGCACTTTGATATGCACAACTGCGTCGCTCACTATTTGCGCAACCTTCACAACGGTGCGGGAGTAGGCGTCGAGCAGTTCAAAGTCGGGATGAGAAAGGGAAGATGCGCCCTGGCCGTCGGGCCGTGCAGCATCGGAAATGAAATGTGCAGTCATGGTCAATATTTTATCAATTATACGACCGCCATAATGATGCCAAAAAAAGGCAAGCTGCCAAAACGGCAGTTTACCTTTCTCAACCCAGTTCAACAGTAATCCGCTATTAATTTCCGCCGAGGATCAGCGGCAGCCCGTCGCCATTGCCGCCAACGATAATCACCTTTGAGTTGGGCGAATCGGCCAGTTTTAGCGTAGCTTCGATACCCTTGTCTTTGAGGATTTTATCGCTCAGGCTGGCATTCAGGATCTGGTTGGATTCCGCTTTGGCGCGGGCCTCGATAATCTTGCGCTCGGCCTCCTTGCGTTCTTGTTGCAGGATGTATTCGTATTTGAGGGCCGACTGCTCGGCCTCGATTTTGCTTTCGATGGCAGAGCGTACTTTTTCGGGCAATTCGATGCCGCGGATCAAAGTGGCGCGCAAATCGACATAGTTGTTGGTCAACACCTTGACGAGATCTTCGTGGATGAGTTTTTGCACTTCGTCTCTTTTTGACGAATACAACTCTTCGGGGTCGAAGCGACCGATGATCTTGCGCACCGACGACCTGACCTCGGGGCGCACCAGCGACTCGATGTAGCCCGTGCCGAATTTCTCGTGCAAATCGCCGATTTTGCTGTGCATCGGATTAATACGCACCGTCACGTCAACTTTGATATTCAAGCCGTTGCGAGAGAGCACCTCCATCGACTCCTCAATTTGTTGCTCCCTTACGTCGTATACGTAAATGGTATTCCACGGCGCCAGCATGTGGAAGCCGGGGCCGTAAATATTGGATTTGTCGAGCCCGCCGCTAAAGCGCCGGAACAACACACCCCGCTCGCTCGCTTCAATAGTGATGAAGGTCGCGTTGGAAAAAATGATAACGACGATGAGCAAGATGAAGATGACAATTCCTGTAGAAAGCAATTTGCCTTGTTTCATAACTTTTGGTTGGTTTTATTGTAATAATAACACCCTTTTTTCGTCAAGGTTGTTAATTGTCATAAAGATACATCCGTTCGACATAAGCGCCCAATTATTTCGATAACCATGCATAATTCAGGCGTATAAATACTCGCCGGGGCTATTGGTGGGTTAAAATGTCAATCACTCGACTTACATTTGCCTGTCAACTTTTTTATGTTGCAAAAGTTTAAGTATACAAATTTAATTGACCATGCGCATTAGCCTGATTGCTCTTCTCCTGTTTTCTATTGTATGGGCATGCGGCAGTACCACGGATAACGAAGAGGCGACTGCTGCGACGACTGCCCCGGCTGCCGAAGACGGCGCCAAGATATACAAGCAATACTGCATCGCCTGTCATGGCCTCAACGGCAACATGGGCGCCAGCGGCGCTTTTGACCTCACCAAATCGACGCTCACCAAAGAGGAACGTATTGAAGTCATTACCAACGGCCGCAATACGATGGTGGGTTTCAAGACTTTGTTGAGTGAAGAAAAGATCAAGGCGGTGGCTGATTACACGTTTTCTTTCAAAAAATGATGAAAACCCTTCGCGTCATCGGCCTCATGTCGGGGAGTTCACTGGATGGGCTGGATGTGGCGCTTTGCGTTTTTTCGATTGGTTCGCCCTTCTCGATCCGCAGTTGGGCCATTGCCGCCGCCGAGACATTCCCGTTACCATCCGGGTGGGTTTCCCGGCTTCGCGCATTGCCGCAGGCCGGCGCATTGGAACTCGCCGAGGCCCATGCCGCTTTTGGCGAGTGGATGGGGCGGCAGGCTGCTGTTTTTATGCAAAAAAACCAGCTGCGGGCCGACGCTGTCGCATCGCACGGGCATACCATTTTTCACTATCCCGAGCGGCATTTTACTTTTCAGTTGGGCGACGGCGCCGCGCTGGCCGTTCAGTGCGGGTTACCCGTGGTATGCGATTTCCGCGCCTCCGATGTCGCCCTCGGCGGTCAAGGCGCTCCGCTGGCCCCCATTGCCGACAAATTGTTGTTTGGTCAATACGACTTTTGCCTTAATCTTGGGGGCATTGCCAATATTTCCTGCCATGTGGGCCATAGATACGTAGCATACGACGTTTGCGGCGCCAACCAGATACTCAACGCCCTGGCCGCCCTGGCCGGCAAAACTTGCGACGATGGCGGCGTTATGGCTGCTGCCGGCAGCGAGTTGCCCGCCTTGTCCCGCTTGCTCGATGCCGAAACTTATTTTAGCGCCCCTTATCCCAAATCGCTGGGCAACCACTGGGTACAAACTTATTCAGTGCGGCAATGTATTGACTATCAAGGTAATGTTGAGGATCGACTCCACACCGCCTGCCTGCACATTGCCAGGCAAATCGCCGCCCAGATCAGGCAATTGATTGCCCGGGAAGGATTGAAGAAAAATACATACAGCATGCTCGTCACCGGCGGCGGCGCTTACAATACGTTTTTGATCGATTGTATTCATAAAGCCTGCAATGAAGCTACGGAACTGGATTTACACATTCCCGATACCGCGACGATTGACTACAAAGAAGCGCTGCTGATGGCCCTGGCCGGGGTGTTGCGACTCGAAAACACAGCTAATTGTATGGCTACCGTTACCGGCGCTTCGCGCGATGCTATTGGAGGGGCGGTATATTTGCCCTGATTTTATTTTAAACACACAACCACCAATACATTGAACCATTCAACTCCTGAAATACTCGTCACCGGCGGAACCGGATTTATCGGTTCTTATCTGCTGCGGTACCTTTTGCAGCGCGGCCATACCCGCATTCGCGCCCTGCGGCGCGCAAGCAGCAACATGGACCTGGTGGCGGATATCCAGGACAAGATTGAGTGGGTAGAATGCGACCTGCTGGACCTGCTGGGCCTCGAAGAGGCAATGGAAGGAGTGCGATATGTTTATCACTGCGCCGCCCTGGTATCAATGAATAAAAGCGATGCGCAGCGCCTGGTAATAATCAACCGGGAGGGCACGGCCAATATGGTCAACTGGGCGCTGGAAAAAGGCGTCGAGAAATTTCTGCACGTCAGCAGCATAGCTGCGCTAGGGCGGAACAAAAATGCCGAATTTATCGATGAATCCTGCCAGTGGGAGCGCAGCGGCCGCCTCTCTTATTACGCCCTGAGCAAATACCAGGCAGAACAGGAAGTATGGCGCGGCGCGGCGGAGGGGCTCAATGCAGTAGTAGTGAATCCCTCCGTAGTGTTGGGTAGCGGGCGCTGGAATGAAGGGCCGCTGAAACTTTTTAAAACGGCGTTTTGGCAAAATCCATTTTATGTAAAAGGCATCAACGGTTTCGTAGATGTTCGCGACGTTGTGCGCTTTATGGTGGCAGTCATGGAAAGCGAGATTTCGCAAGAGCGTTTCATTTTAAGCGGAGGCAATTACGCTTTCCGGGATATCCAGACCTGGATCGCTGCGTCGCTCGGCAAACGCCCGCCGATACTGGCTGCGCCGGTGGCCGGTATGCGCGTCGCCGCCTTGTTGGGCAGCGCATTGGCGGCAATTACCGGCGGCGAACCGCTGCTTACGCCGGAGGTGGTGCGCCATTCGGCCAACATCAGCAAGTTCAGCAATAAAAAATCGCTGGAGGCGCTCGCTTCGTTTTCGTACACCCCCCTCCAGGAAACCATCGCGGAGGCGAGCCGCCAATTCCTGGAAGCGTCGAAAAACGGGTTTGGCCCGCGTTTTTTGCCCTTCCGTTAATGATCGGATGTTGGCCGTCGCCAGTTTATCTGTTTATCAAATGCAACCCTTCCGGGCGTTTTTGCGTTATATAGTCGGGTTTGAAAAAAGCCCGGACTATCCAAAATTGAGACAATGAAAAAGACCTTCATGATCACTTTTGAGTTGCCCCAAACCATCGATGAATCGTTTATGGCGCTCATACCCCAGCAGCGATACGTCATCAACAATATGCTCGTCGAGGGCAAACTCAAATCATATTCGCTTTCCATGGATCGCTCGCAATTGTGGGCGGTGGCGGTTGCCGATTCTGAATTTGACGTCATGGAACTCATCACGCAAATGCCGTTGATTGACTACATGACGCCGCATATCACAGAGCTGATGTTTCACAACAGCGCTGAACGGGTATTGCAGTTTTCGCTCAACTAAGCCATGTCAAAACCGCGTATTGCCATCGATATGGACGAGGTCATCGCCGACGTCGTACCAAAATTCCTTGATATTTACCAACGGCTCTTCGGCGTTCGGCTACAACCGCGGGACTACTGGGGAAAAAAAGTGTACCAGATCGATGGCGCCGACCAAATCAGGTCATTTCTTCACGAAAAAGGCTTTTTTCTCGACCTGCCCGTGATGCCGGGCAGCCAGGAAACCATTCGCCGGCTGATGGAAGATTACGACGTCTTTATCACTACTGCGGCCATGGAGTTCAGGGCTTCTTTTGAAGATAAATACGATTGGCTTGCGCAGCATTTCCCCTTTATTCATTGGAAAAACATCGTTTTCTGCGGCGATAAAAGCATTATCCAGGCCGATTATATGATCGACGATCATGCTTTTAACCTGCGCGCCTTTAATGGCAAAGGGCTCTTATACACCGCGCCGCACAATGTGCATGAAACCGGTTTTACGAGGGTTGACAATTGGCAGGATATCAGCGCCTTTTTTGAACGCGAAAAGCGTTAGGTCGTTCAGAAAAAGTTATTTTTGCGCAAATCGTGTTCATGAACGTTTGGGTGCAAAAGGCCAGGCAACTGGTACTGATGAAAGCCAAATACGCAACAGCCAGCGCTATTGCCACGGCAGTCGACTATACGCTTTACCTGCTACTGGTAGACCGCGTGTTTTCGCCGGCGCCGTCCAACATCATCTCTTATGCCTGCGGGGTACTGGTCAACTTTGTCCTCCAGCGCTTTTTTGTTTTTGAATTGCAAAGGCGGGTTTCCCATGCTTTTTTGTTGGCTATGTTGGTATCTTTAGGCGGCATGGCCATTAGCACAGGCATCGTAGCAGGCCTCTCTACGCTGGCATTTTTTGCAAAACACCAGTTTGTCACCAAACTGTGCGCGACGGGAATCGTATTTTTTTACAATTTTTACTTCAAACGCTTCGTATTCGAAAAGCGGTTTATATAAGCGTTTAATTCAATCCGACTATGAAAAATCGCATCGCCTTGGTCTCCCTTTTTGTGTTATTTGTCCTGGCTCAATTGCCTGCGCAACAGCCCCTGAGCTTGTCGCAAGCAATCGAAAAAGGGTTGAAGCAAAATTTTCAGGTGCTGATAGCCCAACAAGAAGTGGCTATTGCCCAAAACGACAACAACTGGGCCGTGGCCGGCAAATATCCGGCTATTGATTTTACCCTCAACGTCAATAACGGCTACCAGCAAAACAACAACCCCGCTTCGTTTTTGCGCGAGTTTTATTCCGTCAGCTCCGGAATTCAGCCCGGCGTAGAAGCTGTCTGGGTGCTTTTTGACGGCTACCGCGTGCGATTTACCAAACAACAACTCGAAACGCTGGAGCGGCTGAGCCAGGGTAACGCCCAGGTGGCCGTCGAAAATGCCATCGAATCGGTCATCCTGGCTTATTACAATGCGCTCGTTGAAAGAGAGCAACTGGAAGTGCGCGAGCGGGTACTCACGCTTTCCCGCGACCGCCTGTCGTACGAACGCGTGCGCCAGGAATACGGGCAGGCCGGCGCTTTTGACGTGCTGCAAACCCAGGATGCCTATATCAACGATTCGATGAGCTACCTCATCCAGCGCACAACCTTCGAAAATGCCTTGCGCAATCTCAATACTACTATGGGCGAACCCGATCTGAGCGTGCGCTATACGCTGACCGACCAACTGGCCTACGAAGCGCCGGCCTACGAACTGGAAGCCCTCCGCTCCCGCATGCTGGCCAATAACCGCAGTCTGCAAAACCTGCAAGTGAATCGCGAACTGGCCCGCATACAAACCGACTTGCGCGAGACGACCCGGCAACCCCGCGTGGATGTGCGCACGGGCATGGTCTATAATTTTAACCGCAACCACGCATCCACCGGTATCTTTGCCAGCGGCGAAGAACGCGACCTGGGCGGTATTCAAAGCTCGAGCTTTAACGGGTTTATCAATTTCTCGGCTAGTTATACGCTTTTTGATTGGGGCCTGCGCCAACGCCAGATCGAACGGGCTAAAATGGAGGAGTTGATCGCCCAACTCAATATTAACGACCTGCAACGAACACTTTCAAATAATCTGGAAAATACGCTGGCCGAATACAATAATCAAAAAGAATTGCTGGCCGTTACCACTCAACTGGTGAATAACGCCCAGCGCAATCTCGAAATCGCCGAAGAACGCTTCCGCGGCGGTCTGATCAATTCTTTTGACTATCGCACGATCCAACTGGGCTATATCAATGCTACCCAGTCGCAACTGAATGCCTATTTTAATCTGAAAACTACCGAAACCGAACTCATCCGCTTGATCGGGGGGCTCGTGAGGTAGCGGATGCGAAAAAGGGTTGTAAACCACAGAGGTCGCAGCGTTACACAGAGGCTTGGAAACGCTCGCGCTGTGAAACCTCTGTGTAACGCTGTGACCTCTGTTAAAAAAAATGGCAAACCAAGGCCGGACACCTACTCGATAATGACCTTGCCCGATTGCATCATTCTGCCTTCGCTGTCCACTAATTGGTAAAAATAAGTGCCTTCTGGCAGGTTGCTAACCGGCATATCGGTAGCGGCCAGCAGCGGCGTTTGTTTGATCATTTTGCCAAAAGCATCAAAAAGACTGGCGTATTCGCCGCCTTTCAGCGGGAAATTCACCTGGAAACGCAGCACATCCTGCACCGGGTTGGGGAAAACCTTTGCCGCTACATTGCTGCCGGGTTCTTCCGCTGAAACTATGACGACTGATATTGTTTGACAAACTGTTGATGCGCCGCCGGCATTGGATGCGGTGAGGCATACCTCATAAATATCGGAGGCGGTGTAGGTATGGCCGGGGTTTTGTTCGGCACTTGTAGTATTATCGCCAAAATCCCAGAGCCACTCTGTGGGATTGTTGCTTGAAGCGTCGGTGAATAAAAACTCGCCGCTGCCTGCGGGTTCGAAAGTAAATGCAGCTTCAGGCGCCTGCACGGCGGGAGTGTAGGAAACAAAAAACGTAGCGGTAGTTGGCACACCGTTGGGGTCTACATCTACGGATACGAGGATACCCTTTGATTCGGCGGCCAGCCACTGGTAAGATTCGAATTCGTTGATTTGCGCATCTACCAGCAGCCATTCACCGAAAAACAACGCCCAGATGGAATCTACTGAATTAGTGACGATATGGCTGCGCAAGGCGTCATACACGCCGTTGGGCATCACCACCACGCCATAGCTGTCGATGCTGGAAGTCTGCGAAGCGCTTTGTTTGATGCGCAGGGAATCCACGCCCAGCGCCGAACCGTCGATAGTGAGGTCAATGCTGAAATTGGAGGGGAAGGTCGTGCCATAAGTTGCCGGAAATACCATCAGCGCTTGCGGCGGCGTGATGCGAATGGGCGCATAGTTTTTGTTGCCCGTCAGGTCAACGGCAATACCGTGCCCCACATATGCCGATTCGGACACTTCCAGAAAATTGTAGGCGCCGTCGGCCAGGGCGCACAGATTGGCATCGGGAAATGCTGCGGCAAGCGGCGCCTGATCAGGCAACAGGTAGTTGGTGGTTGATACTTGGTGCGCTTCAAGCGTCAGGAAATTCCAGCTTTGATTAGGACCGCCGGCGCCGATATTCAAATCGGATGCCGTGGTATCGGAGGCTGCTACTACTATATCGCCGACGCCAGGAACAACGGCCTGGGTGAGCGTAATTTGCGCATAAGAAGTTATGCTATAAACGAGAAGCCCAATAAACAAAGTGATTGATCTCATGTGTACAACTTTTTTGTCAATGTATTGGTTTGATGATTGATACCCCCATATACGTTCTTCTTCCCCGATTCCGGATTTTTGAAGGCGTATTTTTTTATAAAAAAAATCGCAATATCTTGTGTTGCCTCGTACTTAGAGCGATTTTAGAGGTTATACTGTAACCGGAGCGCAATAAATGCGTTATTAGTCTGTTTGATGTCTGTTCGATAAGCTCAACTAAATATGACCAAAAAATACGGCGTTACTTTATTTGGAATCGCATTGTTTATTCTGATTATCAACCACTCCGCCTGGGCGCCGACCAACTGGCTGGGCCGTTTGCTGCATGGCGGGAATACCTCGGAAGCGCCCCCGCTTGATCCTGTTACGAGCGAACTACTTGCCAAATACGAAGAATACATCCGCTTTTCATTGGCTGAAGAAAATATACCCGGCGCCGCCGTCGCTATCGTCAAAGGGGGCAGGGTGATCTATTCCAATGGCTTCGGGCTGAAAGACGTCCAATCTGCCGATTCCATCAATTCCGCAACGGTTTTCCGGCTGGCATCGCTGTCGAAAGGTTTTGCGCCCGTGCTACTGGGTATGCTTGTAGAAGAGGGCTGTCTGGATTGGGACGACAGGGTGCTGGACCACGTACCCGATTTTGAACTACGCAGCGCAACTCAGACCCGGCAAATCAATATGCGCCATTTACTGAGCCATACCCTGGGCCTGCCGCCGCACTCCTATGATTACTCGCTAGACCACGGCGATACCTACGAGCGGCTCGTCAGACGCCTTAAGGAGGTGCGCCTGTCCTACAAACCCGGCGAAATGCACACCTATCAGAATGTGGCTTATAGCGTAGTCGGCGACGTAGTGCAAAACCTTACCGGAGAGTCGTATGCCGACCTGCTTGCCCATCGCATTTTTCAACCCCTGGGCATGTTCCATGCTTCGACGGGCTATGATGCAATAATGGCCTCAAAAAATGTAGCCTACCCGCACAAGCCTACTGAAAAGTATTATTACAAAACGCCCATTTCTGATTTATACTACTCTGCCGTACCGGCAGCCGGCGTCAATGCCAGCGTAGACGACATGGCGCAGTGGCTGTTGCTGCTGCTGGGCCATCGCCCCGATCTCATTTCCAACGAAACGCTGGACCGCATTTTCGAACCGCAGATTAAACTGCTGCGCGGCGCCTGCAATTGTTCAGTCTGGAATCCCGACGAGGCCTATTACGCACTCGGCTGGCGCGTACTCGACAAGGGCGGCCAGCGCATTATCCTCCACGGCGGCTATGTAAATGCCTACCGCACCGAAATCGCTTTTGACCGCGAAAACGACCTGGGTATTGTGGTACTTAGCAACGGCGTGAGCCGCTTTATCGGAGAAAGTACCGCCGCGTTTTTCCAGATGCACCGCGAGTTGCAAGGCGCCTCTGGCAACGGCCATGCCGACGCCGTTCAATGACCTGCCGGGTAAGGATTTTTCTTGATATTCAATCAAACATCAATCATCCTTCCAGTTTGTACGGTACTTTCCCGATTTTCAATCAGGACGCATTTCGTAAGCCTTCGGTCGCATCAGCAAATTATGCAAATTAGCATATTAGCAAATAACTTTCCTTTTTCCTACCTTTGACACAACAAATCAGTCTTGTAACACAAAAAGACGGCCAGAGCGAGAACAGCCATTAATTCAGCTCCATAATTATGAAGAAGCGACTTTCGATTTTCGCCTTTTCCGGCTTGGCATTTGTTATGCTCTGGGCCAATACGATTGGCGCGCAAGTGTGTAATACCACCGTGAATGCCGGCGCCGATGCTATTGTTTGCGCGCCTGG
This sequence comes from Saprospiraceae bacterium, assembly GCA_036741235.1. GTDB lineage: Bacteria > Bacteroidota > Bacteroidia > Chitinophagales > Saprospiraceae > JABWBR01. The sequence goes on from DAINSQ010000013.1 coordinate 26,371, forward strand.
AGCGAGTGTCAACCTTGGCGCTACGGTCACGGGCGCTTACCTGAGCTCCAGTTGGACGCCCAATGCCGGCGTGGTCAACCCGGCCAATCTCAATACCGCTGCCACAGTTAACGCCACAACCACCTACCAGATCAGCGTGCGCAGCCTGTCGCCCACCAACCTGATTACCAATGGCGATTTCGCCGTTTTTGATACGGTGTCGTTCGATAGCGATTATATCTACGGTACGGGCGGCGGCGTGGGGCTGCTCAGCAACGAAGGCCAATACGCTCTGGCTATCAATTCGGGCTCCACCCACAACCAGTTTGCCGACTGCAACGATCACGGGCCTGGCAATAATTATATGATGGTGGTGAACGCCTCGGGCACGGCCTCGGCGGTGTGGTGTCAAACGGTAGCCGTAGAAGCCAACACTGAATATCAATTTGGCGCCTGGGCAACTTCGGTGGTGAGCCAGAATCCCGCAAAACTTCAGTTTTCTGCCAATAATACCCTGCTGGGCAATATTTTTAACGCATCGCCTACTACCTGCAACTGGACGCAGTTTACTGCCTCCTGGAATTCAGGCATGGCTACCAGCGTAGAGATCTGCATCCGCAACGTGAATTTTACGCCTGCCGGCAACGACTTCGCCCTCGACGATATTACGCTCCAGAAAATATGCGTAGCCACCGACGAACTGACGGTGACCGTGGCCGACCTTGACGCCTCCTGGACGAGCCCCGGCGACCTGTGTAGCAGCGATACGCCTACCGACCTGGATTTGCTGCTCGACCCCACCGCAACCACCGGCGGCGCCTGGACGATCGACGGCGTTGCCGCCACTATCCTCGACCCTGCTGCGCTGTCGCCAGGCACTCATACGATAAACTATACCGTAACGCAGGGGCCTTGCAACGCAGACAATACCCAAACCGTTAATATAGCTGTAACGCCCAATGCCGGTAATGCAGGTCCGCCGCTCGACTTCTGCGGCAATGCAGCTACCAATGTGGAACTCAATACGCTGCTCAGCGGCGCCGACGCAGGCGGCGTCTGGGCCGAAACTTCCGCTACGCCCTCTACCGGCGGCGCTTTTAACGCCGCTGCGGGCACTTTTAATACCGCAGGACAAGCCCTGGGCGTATATACTTTTTCGTATACGGTGGCCGGACAAGGCGCCTGCATCGATGCTACCAGTACCGTTACCGTGAATATCAAAGCTTCGCCCATTGCCGACGCCGGCCCCGACGTCGCCATAGATTGTATTATGAATACCGCCACAATTGGGGGCCCTAATACAACGCCGGGCTTAAAATACCTATGGACATCTGTCGGCGGCAACCTGGTGGATCAACCCGAAAACGCAACCGCCAATGCATCGCAGGGCGATACGTATATCCTTATGGTAACCGACCCGGCCAACAACTGCATCGCCACTGACGAGGTAGTGGTAACCTCTAATATCGCTTCGATCAATGCTTCGGCTACCGTAACGCCCGTCACCTGCGACAAACCCGACAGCGGCACGATCACGGTTGGGCCCGTTAGCGGCGGCACAGGGCCGTATACCTATGCCGTCAACGGCGGCGCCTTCCAGCCGGAGACCTTGTTTGGCGGACTGACGCCCGGCGATTACTCAATTGTCGTGATGGACGCCTTTGGCTGCGATACAACGCTGAATTTTACACTTGACGCTCCCTCCCAGATCAGCGTAGCCCTGAGCGCCGACGGCAACTTTCAGATCCCTGCCGTAACCCTGGGCGATAGTATCCGCATCCGCGCCGTGGTGAACCTGCCCGCCAATCAGGTAGATACGCTGATTTGGACGCCGGCGCTGCCCAACTGCAACGGCTGCGATAATGCCTTCGTGTCGCCCGATACCGCCACTACCTATACCGCTACCGCTTTCGATCTCAACGGTTGTTTCGCTTCCGCGCAAATTACCATTCAGGTTATTAAACGCTACCGGCTATATGTGCCTAATGCTTTCTCCCCCAATAGCGACGGCATCAACGACCTGTTTACCATCTTTACCGGCGCCGGCGTGAGGCAGATCAATTACCTGAGCGTGCATGACCGCTGGGGCGCCCTGGTGTACAAGGCTACCAACATCGCCCCCAATAGCACGGATATCGGCTGGAACGGGGAAATCATCGGCCGCGAAGCCGCCCAGGGGGTCTATGTGTATGTCGCTGAATTTGAAATGGCAGACGGTGAAATTATCGTACAGTCAGGCGAAGTGGCATTATTGCGATAATTACTTAATTTATTGTATTATAAAAATCGTGGAATCATTATCTTTCCAACGATTAAATATAAACACGCCTCGCAAGTTGATGGAGTGCTTGGAGTAAAGCAACTTGCGGGGCGTCTGTATTCATCCCTTGTCCCAAAATATTCCCCCCAAAGGGACCTTGGCAGCGACGAAAAAACAAATTTATAATAACTCATCACATGACTACAAAACTGACAGTACTACTGCAGTCGATTGTGGCGGTATGGCTGCTTATCAATCCGGGACAGCCACAAGAGGATGCGCCTGCAGCATCGTCAACTGCGCCGGTCGCCTGTAATTTGACTGTTAATGCCCAGGCAAATCCGAGTACTATTTGCGCTCCCGGTCAAACCGTCAATCTCAATGCCATTGTACAGGGGGGTATGGTTACCCAGGTGATGTGGTCGCCTACTACCGGCGTAGCCAATCCCAACAGCCTGAATACCACGGCAGTAGTTAACCAAACCACTACTTATACCGTCAATGTATCGGGCACTTCAAATATGAACCTGATGACCAACGGCAACTTCAACGCCGGGTTTGCCGGTTTTACCAGTGATTATATACCCGGTACCGGCGGGCCTTTCGGCTTGTTGTCCAGTGAAGGGCAATACGCCGTATCCACCAATGCCAGCCTCACCCATACCAATTTTGCCAATTGCCCCGACCATACCGGCGGCGGCAATATGCTGGTTGTCAACGGCGCAGGCGTGCCCAATCAGAATATATTGTGCCAAACGATTAGCGTAACGCCCTTTACAAATTACGCTTTCAGCGCATGGGTAGCCTCGGTAATTAGCACCTCGCCGGCGCAATTGCAGTTTTCTTTTAACGGCGTTATCGTCGGCGGTATTTTCAGCCCTCCCGCTACCACCTGCCAGTGGCAGCAATTCAGCCAAATATGGAATTCGGGGGGAGCTTCTTCCGTCCAAATTTGTATTGTTAATCAAAATACGGCCTTGAGCGGCAATGACTTCGTTATTGACTATCTGTTTCTGGGCGAAGTTTGCACCGCCGTCAATACGGTTACGGTTAATGTTGTAAACCTGAATGCGGCCTGGACGCCGCCCAACAACCTCTGTGTACAATCCCAGCCCATTTTGCTCAATTCGCTGCTGAACCCCGGCTCGACAGCCGGGGGAACCTGGACCGTCAACGGCTTCCCCACCAACGTATTCGACCCCGGGCAATGGGGCGCCGGCGCTCATACGGTAACTTATAGCGTAACTCAAGCTCCCTGCTCCGACGTCGAAACGCATTTTATTATAGTGTTGCCCCTGCCTGTTGCCACTTGGGCGCCGCCGCCCAACCTGTGTATCGGCTCTCCCGTTTTTAACCTCAATACAATGTTGCTCCCCAATTCGCAAACCGGCGGCACATGGACGGTCAACGGCGCGCCGGCTACTACTTTTAACCCTGCCGTACTCGGCCCTGGGCCGCATGTCGTTACTTATACGGTGGGGACCTTTCCTTGTATTAATAATTATACCCAAACCATAGAAATAAATCCGTTGCCCAATGCCGGCTGGGCGCCTCCCCCCCCTTTGTGCCCTACATCGCCGGCTTTCAACCTCAATACGTTGCTCAGTCCCGGCGCGCAAAGCGGCGGCGTTTGGCGTATCAACGGCACGGTGGCTACCACTTTTAATCCGGCAACACTGGGCGCCGGAACTTACAATGTTAGTTATTCCGTAGGTAATACGCCCTGTAGCGCTACTATAACCCAACCCATTATCGTCAGCGCCCCGCCGGCAGTACCACAGCCCGCTTGCGGGCAAGTAACCGAAGCGACCATTACCATCAGCTGGCCGGCAGTTAGCGGCGCGGCTTCTTATTTGGTAAATATCAATAATAGCCAACAAGTTACGGTCACCGGCACTAGTTATACATCCACCGGACTGATGCCCGGGCAAACGGTTCAATACCAGGTTCTGGCCGTCGGCGCTAATGGCTGCAACAGTATTTTCAGCGGCGCTATCAGCTGCACTACCACGCTGTGCATCCCCGCCGCCGTTGTCATCAATCCGGTTGCCCCGTTATGCAACGATGATGCCGCTTCAACTATTCAGCTTACCGCCGTGGTTTCTGATACGACGGGAACCGGCGTTTGGAGCGGCCCCGGTATCACAGACGCGATATCAGGGATCTTTAACCCCGCTATGGCCGGCCCAGGCGTTCATATCATCCAATATGACTATGAAGTAAATGACTGCCCCAGTACCGATACGGCGCTCATTAGCGTTGTCAACCCGCCTGTACCGGCTATACAGGGCGACAGCACAGTATGCGTAGGCGATACGGCTACTATCGCTTTCGGTGGAACTGCAGACTCCATCGCCGTATTTAACTGGCAATTCGACGGCGGGGCGATAATAACGGGAAGCGGCCCCGGCCCCTACCAGATCGCCTGGGCTGCCGCCGGTGCGCGCACCATTACATTGAGTATCGACCAGGGAGTTTGCAACGCAGATACTACTCATGCCGTTCAGGTTAATGCCCCGCTAACACCACCAGCCATCAATTGCCAAACGACCAGCAGTTCGATCACTTTTTACTGGCCTTACGATGACGCCGTGTCGGGTTATGTGGTCAATATTCTGCAAGGACCTTCAGGTATGATCGACAGCGATACCAGCTTTGCCTTTACCGGCCTCACCCCCGGAGATACGGTGACTATCGCGTTGATCGCCGCTACCGGCGGCCCCTGTCCCGATGTGGTGGCAGAGCGAACCTGCATCGCCGCCGATTGCCCCCTGGTGGATATTTCAATTACCGCTCCAGATCTGATATGCACAACGCCCAATCAGGCCAATATCACTTTGCAAGCTACAACCAGCGGCGGCAGTGGAACGGGAATCGGCGTGTGGTCCGGCCCCGGTATTATTAATCCTGCAACAGGTTTGTTCTCTCCTTTACAAGCCAATACGGGTACCAACCTCATCAATTACGCCTATACTGAAAATAATTGCACCTATACCGCTAATACGACCATTGACGTATTTCCGAAGCCTACCGCCACTTTCATCGCCCAGGATACCATCTGCCTGCTTGATACCATAGCGATAACCTATACCGGCTCCGCGTCTCCGGCAGCTAGTTACGATTGGAATTTTGCCGACGGCATTGTGCACAGCGGTAGCGGGCAGGGGCCTTACATGGTTTCCTGGCCGACGCCCGGCGTGCGATTGCTACGCCTTCGCGTGGAAGAAAACGGCTGCCAATCGACATTGTCTGTTCAGGGTATTCAGGTTGACCCTACTATAGATATTCCCTTTGTCGCTTGCGACCCTACGTTTACTAGTACCGAGTTTTCATGGAATGACGTTGCCAATGCGCAGGCGTATATTGTGATTGTTACGCAAGGTCCTTTCGGAGAAATCACTTCGGATACCAGTTTTACCATCATGGGATTGATGCCCGGGCAAAATGTTCAAATTTTATTGACCACCATCAGCGAAAATGCTTGTCCGGGAAGCATTCAACCTCAGGAATGCACGACATTGTCGTGCGATAGCTTGTCGCTCAGCCTGCAGGATGTCGCTCCGGTGTGCCTCGGCGATGCTCCCGCTTCGATTTCCTTGCCCTTTAATTTGGCGACCAATGGCAACGGAAGCCTGACCTGGTCGGGGCCTGGCATCATCGATCCGGCATTGCCCGACTGGTCGCCCTCAAGCGCAGGCGCCGGACAACACACGATTATCGCAACTTATTTCGACGGCGTTTGCACTGCGGCCGATTCCGTGGCGATTACTGTTTTTGAAACGCCTGTAGCTGCGTTTACGCTTACGCCGGAGGTTTGTCAGGACAGCCTTGCACAGGTCGATTTCACCGGCGCTGCGGGCCCTGGAGCGGTTTACGCCTGGGATTTCGGCGGCGCTGTCGTTGTCAGCGGCACAGGTGCGGGCCCTTATACGCTTAGTTGGCCTGCTTCCGGCCCTCAAACCGTGTCGCTTCAACTATCGGAAAATGGCTGTGCCGCATTGCCTGTCGACGAATTGACGAACGTAAGCCCCCCGCTTACCGCCCCGCAAATCAGTTGCACCACCGGACTCACATCGGTATCGTTCTCCTGGCTGCCGGTAGATTTTGCCGGCAACTATGCCGTGACGGTACTCAGCGGCCCCACCGGCACAGCCACAAGCGATACCGGCTATGTATTCAATAATTTGTTGCCGGGTACAACGGTATCGATCGAAGTTACGGCACAGGGCGACGGCATTTGTCCCGCAACTACGGCTCAACTAGCTTGTACTGCCGGGCTCTGCCCATCTGTTGGCCTCAATATCACTCCTCCCGGTTTGATTTGCGTAGATAGCGCACCCGATACGCTTGATTTGTCATACACCATCACCGGTAGCAGCGGCACGGGAACTTTAACCTGGTCGGGCAACGGTATCATAGACGCCGCTGCGGGCCTGTGGGCGCCCAATGCGAGTATGGCAGGCTTGGGTAACTGGGTATTCCTGACCTACGAACAGGATGTATGTACCTACCAGGATAGCCTCGCTATCGATGTATGGCTCACGCCCGAGGCCGATTTTTCTATGCCTGCTTATCTTTGTAGCGATTCATCGGCAATGATTGTATTTACCGGCAGCGCCGGGGCCGGCGCGTTGTATGCCTGGAATTTCGATGGCGGAGTTGCCACTCCCGGCACAGGTGCGGGCCCTCATCAGATAAACTGGTCTTTGGCCGGTTCCTACGACGTCAGCCTCACCGTATCCGAAAATGGCTGTCTTTCCCAGCAGGCTATCCAAACCATAGTGGTAGATGCTCCATTGCCCGCTCCGCAACTCAGTTGCAGCAATACGCTCAACAGTATCACGCTGAGCTGGCCGGCAATAGACCAGGCAGCGGGGTACAATTTGACGGCGCCGCCGGGTTATACCGCCAACTGGACCAGCCCGACCAGCGTGGTTTTTGACAATATTATGCCGGCTACCACCCTCCTGTTTTCTGTTACGGCACTTGATAGCGCCGCATGCAGCGATGTGACCGCTACGCTGTCTTGTTCGACGCTCCCTTGCCCCAGCCTGTCGCTGGCCTGGAGCGCGCCGGCGGCCATCTGTGAAGATACCCCTGTAGGAATTAACTGGTCGGGTACCGCCAATACTGTTTTTGATGTCAATATTTTACTAAACAATACACCTCAATTGCTGACGGGTATTTCAGCGGGAAGCGTCAATACTTTTACCATTTCACAAACCACTACCTTTGCGGTTACCGGCGCTACAACCGCTTCTGCCCCGGGTTGCGCTGTAATCCTTCCGCCGCCGTTGACCGTTGCGTACAACCAGCCCATATCCGCCGGCGTAGCCCTGTCGGCCCCGGCGCTATGCAGCGGCGCCGACTCCCTGCTTGTACTGGCCGACCTGCTAAACGGCGAAGCGGCAGGCGGCGTCTGGCAGGAGATTTCCCAGCCCGCCTCTACCGGCAATGCTTTTGACGCCGGCGACGGCACTTTTTACGCCGCGTTGCAAAATCCAGGCATATATCGCTTCCGGTACACGGTAGATGCTTCGGCGCCCTGCTCCGATAGTTCAAGCGTGGTACAAATTCTCATTAACCCCAACCCCGTGGCAGACGCCGGCCCCGATCAATCGCTGAGTTGTTTGGACAACGAAGCCACGCTCGGCGGTAGCGGAAGCACCCAGGGAAGCAATATCGCCTACCTGTGGTCATCGGCAGGCGGCGCGATGACGACTACGCCTAATCTGCCCCAAACCACTGCTGGTCAATCGGATATATATACGCTCACGGTCGTCAATACTTCGACCGGCTGTAGTGATTCCGATGATGTAATTGTTGAATCGGGTATCAATTTCCTGATACCTTTTGTCACCACAACGTCGATTTCCTGCTTTGCCGCAAATGACGGCGTCATTGTGATAGATTCCGTTAACGGCGGCCAGCCGCCATATCAATATGCATTAAACGACCGCCCCTGGGGCTCGCAGTCGTTTTTCGCCAATCTTTCGCCGGGAATATACCGCCTCCGTATTCGCGACGCTACGGGATGTGAATCGGAACTGCAACTCAACGTCAGCCAACCCGACGCCCTTCAGGTAGAGCTGGTAACCAACATCGAAGGCAACGAAACCATCATCCAATTGGGCGACAGCGTGCTGTTGCAAGCGCTGATCAATATCCCCGCCGAGCAACTCGACACCGTCATTTGGCGCCCCGAACAAATTAACTGCCACAACTGTCTGAGCGTGCGCGTTTCGCCCACCGTAGCTACAACCTACGGCGTTACCATCGTGGATGAAAACGGCTGCCGGGCAGACGATCAACTCGCGCTTTTTGTGCGCAAAAAGCGGGATATCTACATCCCCAATGGTTTTTCACCCAATAACGACGGGCTGAACGATGTGTTTATGATTTTTGGCGGGCAGGAAGTAGAGACGATCAACTCCTTCCTGATCTTTTCCCGTTGGGGGGAAACCCTTTTTGAAGCGTACAATTTTCAACCCAATAACCCCGCCTTCGGTTGGAACGGCTCCTTCAGAAGCCAATTGCTCAATGCAGGCGTATACGTCTACCTGGCAGAAGTGACCTTTATCGACGGCGAAACGGAAATATTCAAAGGAGATGTCACCCTCATACGGTAATATTTGATCGCTTTTATTGAAAAAACCGATAGAAGTTGGCTCAATATTGATTTTGAGCCAACTTCTTTTTTTTAATAAAAAAAATAGTGTTAATTTTATTGCTCCATATACTGGAACACGCACCCATACATACATCCAATCAGTCTGAAAATAAAAATTGCGTGGATATCCGGTAGCATAAGGCATTTTAGCCCTTAGACAAGGTTAACGATAGTATTGCCATCCACTTTCATATAGCAAAACGGTCACTCGATGAAGCAACTTATACTTTTATTCGCTTTTTTGCTTTGCTACACTTTCCAGGGCTCCCTATGGGCCAATCAAAACGCCCCGAGGGTGGAAATTATCATGCTCGAAGGGCCGCAACACCGCTACCCGCTCCAACCCTGGACGGGAGATATGCAGCGCTACGACCTCTGCAATCTGGAGATAGGCCGCACATACCGTTTGTTGATTTCAGAGTTTGCCGATACAGGTTGCGGCTGGAATCTGGTATCCAAAAACGGCGCGGGCAAGCAACGCACCAGCGCCAACGAGCTATTGTTTACTGCTGACGCCGCCTGCATGTCGCTATGGCTACAGCGACAATGCCCCTCTGACGGTCGCGAAGGCGCATACCTCAGCATACAATGCGAAAATTGCTCCTTGCCGAGTTTTGTCGAAGCTGATGAAAAAATGATGGGCATCACGGCGCAAGTCAACGGCAACGCCCTCTACCTCATCCAGCAGGTGTTTATCGGCGGCGGCTGCTTCGACGTCAGCGGCGCTACTTCAAGAGGGTTTCCGGGGCAAATCGGCACTTTCAACAACGGCGCAACCTCTATCGGCATCGGGGAGGGCATCATCCTGTCTACCGGTAATGTCCTGGATTGCGCAGGCCCCAACAACACGCCCAGCCGCTCCACCGGCTTCGGCGGCGCAGCCAGCGACCCCGACCTGTCAGCCCTTGCAAATGGCTCGCTTTACGACATCGCTGCGCTCGAATTTTATTTCCGCCCAACGGTGAACTCCGTCACCTTTGCTTATGCTTTTGCCTCTGAAGAATATTGCGAATATGCCAACACACAGTTTAACGACGTATTCGGTTTTTTTATCAGCGGTCCCGGTATTAACGGCCCATTCTCCGGCGGCGCCATGAATATCGCCGTTTTACCCGACGGCTCGCCGGTGTCTATCAACAATATCAACCATACGATTAACCAATCTTTTTATCACGATAGCAACCCTCCGGGGCAAAGTGCGGGCTGTAATACCGGCGAGGCTTTTGCCGTGCCCAATACCCAATTCGACGGCTTTACCGTGCCGCTGCTGGCCACGGCTACGGTTATTCCCTGTCAGCAATACAAAATCAAACTGATTATTGCCGACCGGGGCGACGCTATTTTTGACTCTGCGGTATTTTTGAAAGCAAACAGCTTTGCCGCCGGTTCTACGCTGTCTGCATCGGCCAATATTACAGGCCTCGGCCCCAGCGCCATTGCAGCCTATGAAGGTTGCGGCAACGGCTCTTTTACGTTTTTCCGCCAGGGCGACCTTAGCCAGCCTTATCCGGTTACTTTTACCATTTCTAATACCAGTACGGCTACATCCGGGCTCGATTATGCCCCGTTTCCCACAACGGTTATTATTCCCGCCGGTCAAGCCAGCGTTACTATTCCTGTTCAAGTATTTGACGACCTGATCACTGAAGGTACCGAAGCTATTGTTATAGAATTGCAAAACCCCTGCTCCTGTACCTCAAGTATGGTCCAGATTCAAATTCACGACCCGCCTCCATTGACAATATCAGCGCCCGATATCTACGTGTGCTCTACAGTACCCACCACCGTTTCGCCTACCGTGAGCGGGGGGTTGCCGGGGTATACCTATCAATGGAGCACGGGCGGCACTTCGCCTTCCATGACGATTACGCCGCCGCCGGGCGCTTCTTATTATTCCGTGCAGGTTAGCGACAACTGCGGGCAGTCGGCAACCGCCAACTTCGGCTTGTTCGCCTCCTCCCCAACCGCTACCCTGAGCGGCTCGGGCACTATTTGCCAGGGCAATTTTAATGCCTATCTCGACGTGGAATTCACAGGATTCGGGCCCTTCGATATTACTTATAGCGTGGGCGGTTATCCACAAACGATCACAGGTATTTACGCCAACCCCTATGAGCTCCCCGTCAACCTGCCCGGCACCGTCCAACTCGTATCCGTTTCCGCAAATGGATGCCCAGGTCAGGCCGGCGGTACTGGCACCGTCGAAATTACTGAGGTGCTGCTCGCCTCGGAAGTTACCCCCATTACTTGCAACGGCGCCGCCAACGGAGCTATCGATATTACGCCGAGCGGCGGTACTACCCCCTATGACTACAACTGGAACGGTTCCCTGCCCGATGTTGAGGACGTAAGCAACCTGGGCCCCGGCACTTACCGGGTTACGGTTACCGATGATAATGGCTGCCAGGTATCTTCTATCTTTACGCTCGCCCAGCCCCCCGTGCTCAATGCTACTGTGGGCGCTATCCAGGGCGTCGATTGTAATAACAACGGCGTCGGTTCTGTCAATGTGAATGTAAGCGGAGGTACGCCGGGGTATTCCTACATCTGGAGCGATAATAGCACCAATCCTGTGCTGGTAGCGCCTGGCGGCTTGTATTTGCTCACCGTGACGGACGCCAATGGCTGTACCAAACAACTCAGCGCCACGATTCCCAATAATGTGGCCTATCCTGCAGCAGTCGCCTCGGTAGCCGACGTGATCGATTGCAATACGGCCTCTACTACACTGAGTAGCGCCGGATCCAGTAGCGGCCCGCCTCACGCATATCAATGGCTGGCGCCTCCAGGTGTAAGCCTCACCGGATCCACTCAACCGCAGGTGACCGTAAATACCGCGGGCAACTATTCCCTGGTGGTAACCAATACCAGCAATGGATGTAAGGATACCGCCGATGTAATCGTGTTACAAGATTTCACCCCGCCTGTTATCGCCATCGCCGATCCCGACACCATCACTTGCGCTGTTGACAGTATTATCGTGGATGCCAGTGCAAGCACGGGCGGGCCGGGAATGCAATATACCTGGACTACCCAGGGCGGCAATATCCTGAGCGGCAACGGTACGCCGATAATACAGGCAGGCAACGGCGGTAATTATACGCTGGTGCTCACGAATACCAATAACGGCTGCTCCAGTACCCAGACCGTTTCAGTCCCTCTTGATGTGGTTTACCCGGTAGTTCAACTGTCGCCCCCCGGTAGCGTGAATTGCGATAATACATCCATTACAATTAACGCAAGCGCTTCCAGCAGCGGCCCACAATTTACCTATTCCTGGACTACTACCAATGGTCATATTCTGAGCGGCCAGGGTACCAATTCAATAGTAGTAGACGAGGGCGGCGTATACGAACTGGAAATCCTCAATATACTAAATGGCTGTTTGTCAATAAACAGCGTGCTGGTGCAGGAGGATCAAAACTATCCGGTTGCCGATGCGGGCCTGCCGGTAGAACTTAACTGCCAAACTTCCAGCGCCGTGCTCGATGGCGGCAATTCCAGTACAGCCGGTAATTTTGTATACCAATGGACTACCTCCGGCAACGGTATCAGCAGCGGCAGCGCTACGCTAAACCCTGTTGTGGTCAATCAGGGCTGGTATTATCTCTCTGTTGAAAATGCCCTGAATGGCTGTATTAGCATCGACAGCGTGCAGGTGCTCGCCAATAGCAATGCGCCTGCCGCAACGGCAAGCGTGAGCGATATCCTGACCTGCGAAACTACCGCTGTCAATATTGACGCCACTCCCTCTGATTCGGGCCCCAACTTTAGCATCAATTGGGAAAGTATGGAGGGGCATCCCATTCAAAACAGCAATAGCCTGACGCCTTCAGTCGCTTATCCCGGTACTTACCAACTCACGATTATCGACCAAACCAATAGCTGTATCTCTACGGCTATTGTGGTCGTTGATCAGGACATCGCAGCGCCGGTCGCAGAAGCCGGCCCGGCTACTACGCTTACCTGCTTCTCGCCCGAGTATACAATCGACGCAACGGCTTCCGACAACGGAGCGCCTTTCCAGATTTCCTGGAGCACTCCCGACGGAGCTATCGACAGCGGCGCAAACTCGCTGACCCCTGTGGTGAGTACTCCCGGCGCCTATGTGCTGACTGTCAAAAACACCATCAACGGCTGTACCACGAACGATAGTGTGACGATACTCGCCGACCAGGATCTGCCCGTTGCCAGCGCCGGTCCAAACGCTACGCTTAACTGCGCTGCAACCAGCCTTACGCTGCAAGGACAAGTGTCTAACCCTGCACAGTATGATTTTTATTGGGAGCAAGTGGGCAACCCCGCTTTTATTTCACCCAATACGCTTACGCCTGTAATCGCACAAGGCGGCCAGTACGCTCTGGTGGTCACTAACCCGCAAAACGGCTGCTTGTCGCGCGATACGGTGACCATCGCCGAAAACTTTGCAACCCCGGCAGCTAACGCCGGTCAACCAGGCACGCTTACCTGCGGCATTACGCTTTTGACTATCAATGCGCTGGCCTCCTCGCAAGGTTCGCAATATAACTATCAATGGACTACCCAGGATGGTCATATCGTTTCGGGTGTAAATAGCCTGACTCCTCAGGTCGATGAGCCAGGCCTCTATCAATTGGTGATCACCAATACGTCCAGCCAATGTCGCGATACGGCTACCGTGTCAGTTGGTCAAGACATAGCCTATCCGACCGCTGAAGCCGGCTCTCCTTTCGAATTAACCTGTCTTACTCCATCCTACACGCTCACCGGTACGGGATCGAGCCAGGGACCGCTTTTCCACTACCAATGGACGGGCCCGGGAGTCAGCCAGGATTTTGGCAATAACCCGCCGGTTTTAGCTGTCAGCCAAGCCGGTACTTATACCATTCAGGTTACTAATATCCAGAATGGCTGTATAAGCAATGATGCAGTAACCATCTCCGCTAATCAGCAATATCCGCAGGCTATTGCCGGCCCCGACGGACTCATCAATTGCGCCGTCAACTCGGTAACATTGTCTACCGCGGGCTCAAGTTCAGGGGCTAATATTGCCCTCGCCTGGAATACCCTTCAGGGAGGCCTGCAACTACCCGCAGGCAATACGGCGCCCAACATTAACCAACCCGGATTGTTCGAATTGCTTATCACTAATACGGAAAACGGCTGTAGCTCGCGCGATACAGTAGCCGTATCTTCTGATTTTACTTATCCTGCCGCCGATGCCGGCCCAACGCAAACGCTTACCTGTACCGATACTTTGCTGTCGCTCAATGGTTCGGCTTCTTCGCAAGGCAGTATCTATAGCTACAACTGGTCTACCGCAAATGGCAATATCACCGGGGGTAATACTACGTTATCGCCTACTATTGACGAACCCGGGCTATACCAACTGGAGGTATTCCACCAAATCAGCTTCTGCCGCGACACGGCATGGGTGAATATCAGCCAGGATGTCACTCCGCCTGTAGCTGCTATTGCTACTCCGCCTGTGGTCACCTGTAAGGATCCTTCCAGAACGCTTCAGGCCAGCGCCAATGGCAATCACCCCCTGTCGTACAACTGGACAACAGGCAACGGCAATATCCTGTCCGGCGCCTCTTCATTAACGCCGGTAGTGAATGCCGCAGGTACTTATCAACTTCTGGTTACTAACCTCGGCAATGGATGTACGACTATCGCAACTACAACAGTAGCCATAGATACCCTGCATCCTGTTGCAGAGGCAGGCGCCAGCGCGGTGTTGAACTGCTTCGATCCAAGCCTTTCGCTCAACGGTTCCGGTAGCAGCACAGGTAGCGCTTTCGCCTATCTGTGGTCAACGCCCAACGGCGCCATAGCAAGCGGCGCTAATACGCTCACGCCGCTTATTACACTACCGGGCGCCTACGAACTGTTGGTTACCAATACCGACAACGGATGCCAGTCGACCGATCAGGTGTTGATTACCCAGAATGTGGCCCCCCCACAGGTGGCGTTGGCGAACCCAGGCCCCCTTACCTGCGCAGCTACTACAGTCAATATTATAGCCAGTACAGACGAATCTACGGCGCCCTATTCCTACGTTTGGCAAGATGCCGCAGGTAATACGCTGACTGCGCCCAATGTGCTTTCACTGCAAGTCGCCCAACCCGGCACTTATACCTTGATCGCTACCAATACGGTCAATGGCTGTACTAGCGATGACGAGGTGACGATCCTTCAGGATATTACTCCGCCCGCTGCCGACGCCGGCAACGGCGGTATCCTCACTTGCGCTACTACCCAGGTTACGCTCAGCGGAGCGGGCTCGTCGGTAGGCAGCATTTATGCCTATAGCTGGAGCGGTAGTCAGCCGATATTGCAAGGTGGCGCCACCCTTAATCCAGTGGTGAACCACCCCGGCACGTATACCCTTTTGGTTACAAACCTCCAGAACGGCTGTACTGCGCAGGATTTTACCAGCGTGATCGAACAGGTGCCCGGCGAAGCCGAAATACAAGCGCAAAATCCCTTCTGCTTCGGCGATTTTGCCGTGTTGCGTATCCTCAATGTAGAGGGCGGTTACGGGCCTTATCTGTATTCTATCGATGGCGGAAGTACCTTTTCTAGCAGTAGCTTTTACCCCAGAGTGGAACCCGGCAATTACAATGTAGTCGTTCAAGACGCCAACGGCTGCGAATACGCCGAGTTTATTTCGATACCCGAACCCGTTGAGGTGCAGGTTGAAGTGGAAGCGCAAGTACGTATCAGGCTGGGCGATAGTTACCAAATCAATGCACAGGTGAATATCCCGCTGGAAGAAATCGCCTCAATACAATGGTCGCCCGCAGAGGGACTGAGCTGCACCGATTGCCTGACGCCCCTGGCTACACCAACGCAAACTACGACGTATACGCTGCGCATTACCAACGTCAACGGATGCCCCGATGTAGATCGCATTATGGTGGTAGTCGACCGCGAACCGGCCATTTACGTGCCCAACGCCTTCTCGCCCTATAATAACGACGGGTTCAACGACCGCTTCGTCGTCTACGCCAAACCCGACGCCGTGAAAAAGGTCAACTCCCTGATGATCTTTAATCGCTGGGGCGAGCTGATGTACGAAGTGTACAATTTCCCGCCCAACGACCCTCAATACGGATGGGACGGCCTCCACCGCGGACAAATGATGAATGCAGCCGTGTTTGTCTACTGGACCGAAGTGGAACTCATCGACGGTACGACCGTCCTGCTCAAAGGTGATGTGACGTTAGTACGTTGATGATTGTATTTATGGTATAGGTTTATGGGTTTATCGTTTTATTGATAAACCCATAAACCCAACCTCACAATATTTCCGATGAAAATGCCACCTTCACTTTATAACTGGTAAAAAACGCGATATCCTCGGCGTTCACTTTTTTGTTGTGGAGGCGTTTTTTGATCAATTCGGCCAGGTCTTCGTTATCAGTGATCACTTCCTGCACTTGTACCTGTTGGTTTTCATCAATCATAAAGCAGATTTCGGCTTCGGCTTCTTTGATGCCCAGCTTGCTCAGCTCGGGGTTGTCCATCAATCGGGTAATGGCTTTTCTCAGCGATTCGGCGCCTTTACCGGTTTCGGGTAAGGGGTGGGCTTGTGCCGACCATGCCATCAGACCTGTTATCACAGCGAAAAAGAACGACCTGGTTTTCATAATAGCGCTAATTTTTGATGAACAATAAAAGTTTTATTGCGTAGCGCAGTGTATCAAACTACGTACGTCGGGTGAAAATCCTGGCTTGTTTGTTGCGTTTTTTCCTACAGGTTGATCTGACTTTGCTTCCTATACTATTACTGCTTGGCAGGGTTTGGTTAACTAAACATACAGCTAAACCCTCCTAAACTATTACTACATACCATAATAGACGATACTGCTTTGTAAAAGTTGCACAAAAGCGGGAGACTTCTATTAACGTGAGTTTATCATCGACGTGTGCTTGTTTTTTTATTCGCCACAGATTTAAACGCAGTTCCATAGCATCAAGATAAAACGCGGTGTCACTCCGTTTGACGCTGTGATAAAAAAAATCCCATGCCATTCGACGCTTTTCCAAAAATCTCCGTCTTTAACAAAAAAAACATACAATCATGCGACTTCATCATCTGACTGTAATCATCCTGTTAATGTGCGGCAGCGCCGCCACGCTCCGGGCCCAATGCGAATTTGACCCGGTCATTGCGCTATTTCCGGAAGCCGACGGCAACGTGTATTGTTCGTACGACACCGTCAAGCTCACGGTTAATGGCAATTTTGACACGTACCAGTGGTATTACAATTTCAGCAATAGCAATACCGGGGGTACGCCCATCGCCGGGGCTACTGAAGGCACGTATTTTGTCAATATGGCTGAGTGGGGTTTTGCCTATTTCTACGTTACCGTATCGCTCAACGGCTGCACCGAGTCGTCGCCGGCCATCATCCTGGATTCCTGGGTTTTCCTGGCGCCAGTCATTGCCCATGAGCCGGAGTCGACCTATTGCAACGGCGATTCAACGCTCATCTCTAACGCCTTCGGTTCTTTTGCCGCCTATCAGTGGTATCGCGACGGCGAGCCGATTGCGGGGGCTAATGAGGCCGAATATTGGGTCAAGGAAACGGGCTTCTACGTGTTGAACGCCTCGCCGGCAGTTTGCCCGGAAACGGTATTGAGCTCGGGTGTGGGGCCTTATTTCGAGTTTGTCGGCCCGATACCGCCGGTGATCACCCAGCAGGGTAACACCTTGCAAGCGAGTTCCGGACCCAACTACCAGTGGTATCTCAACGGCGCGCCCATCAGCGGGGCCACGTCGTCGACTTACACCCCGTCAGCATCGGGCGTTTATAGCGTTCGTGCCAGCGACAACAGCGGCTGTGCCCCGCTTTCACCACCGTTTAACTTCGTAGTCACCGGCACGCGCCTGCCCGACTGGGCCGCCGGCGTAGAGGTTTTTCCCAACCCGGCTACCGCTGCGTTGAATGTGCGCAACAACAACAGCCAACCGCTGATAGCTACGCTGCTGGACGCCACCGGCCGACAGATCACGGCCCCCCAGGTCGTCGATCCCGGCCTGACTACGATGGATTTGGAGGCATTACAGCCCGGGTTTTACCTTTGCAGGCTGCAGGTGGAATCGGAGATTTTTTATGTGAAAGTACTGAGGGAGGAGTGATAGGGTGGACGCAGGTTTTTTTACCGCAGCGTTAAAAGGAGTTTAACGCAGCGTTTCGCAGAGCCTTAAATAACGCTCCGCGAAACTCCTTTTGACTCCTTTTAACTCTGCGGTTAGAAATTTGACAAGCTCAACAATAAGCCCTATATTTCCGGGGAAACCAACACCTAACCTTGGCAATAATGGCTCAACCCCTACCCGTATTCGACCTCGACGACGCCGTTGAAAGCATCAAAAACGCCGGCTGCGTCATACTCGCCGGCCCCGAGTTGCTGCGCTACCGCGGCCGGCCCGTGCAGCGCTATATGCGCGAACAACTGCTGGAACTGGCCAAACCCGGCGATATCGAGATGTATTACGAAGAAGAATCCCTCTTTCTCTTCTCCGGCACCTCGGCGCGCATCCGCGTAAAAAAGAAAGCCAGGGAATGGCTGCGCAAACTATGGGCCGACCCCGAATTCCTGTCGGAAAACGCCGGCACGCTGCGCCTGCTGGCCCAGCTGCCCGTACACCTGGTGATCAGCGCCACACCCGACAAATTCCTCTCGGCCAACCTGGCCGCCTACCAGATACCCCACCATACCGGCTTTTTTGTGGGCGGCGACAAAGAGGTGCGCAAAGTACCCGCGCCCTCCATGCACAAACCGCTGGTGTACAACCTCTGCGGTTCGGTTGACGACCACGAGTCGATTATCCTGGACTACGAAGACCTCTACAAATACATGAAAAGCGTGCTCAACGCGGGCCGCTTGCCCAAGGGGCTCACCGACGCCCTCAGCGACGCCGACAAGTTTATCTTCCTGGGTTTTGAACTCGATAAATGGCATACCCAGATGCTCATCCAGTTGCTGATGGAAATCCTGGAAAACCGCGAGAAATTTGCCTCCAACCCCAACTATGCCAGTCCCGACTTCAAGCGCTTTTTCGAGGGGCATTTCAAGATGGCCCCGCTCGACCAGGAGCAGGATGCCTTCCTGGGCGAACTGCTGGCGGCCTTCCAGTCGGAGCACCCCCAATTGGTGCGCCGCACCGACCGCGAATACGACAGCCGGCTGGCTTTTGTGCGGCAATATGTGGAAGAAAACGATTTTGTCAACGCCCTGCACGAGCTCGAAGCCGCCGCCCAGGATCATGCCGACAAGGACGAGGTGCTGATGCTCAAGAGCCGTTATAACGATTTTGCCGAAAGGCAGGAGGCTATGCACCCCGATACCCGCAACGCCGAACGCAATAAGCTGACAATGGATATGCTGGGCCTGGCGGCCCGGGTTTTGCGGGGGGAGTGAGTTTTTTTTCAACAGCGTTTTTTTTTACCACAGAGTTAAACGGAGT
>DAINSQ010000014.1:0-3889 GCA_036741235.1 Saprospiraceae bacterium
GGAGGAATTTTTTTCAATTGCCGGCGCCGTAGAGCAGATCCTTGAGTTTGGAGCCTTTGAGTTCTGCAATATTATATGATTCGTTGAATTTCTCGATAGAGCGCGTGATTTCTGTTTTCAGGTCATTGAATTGCGAAGGCAGCCGGGCGCCGCAGATTTCCTCATTGGCATAGCTTCCTGCGATGATCTGGAATTTCTGGTAGTACTTTTCTCCCTGGGCGATAAAGCCGGCGTATTTATTGATAAAATCCAGAAGTCTGTCAACGGAAAATTCCAGGTCTGTTTGGTATTTATAGGCTTCGCGGCGACTGGGTTCGTCGGTTTTGGTTTTGAGGAGTTCGAGTTTTTGGGAAAATGATTCCAGCGCGCCATAAACGGTTTCCCAGTCGTCTGATTTCCTGCAAACATCCAACGGGATTTGATAGCCCAAGGGTTTGACATAATCTGAAAACAGGAGCATACAATCGGCGGTGAGCGAACTATTGCTTTCTCTGAGGTATTCAGTTTCGTAGTAGATCAGATTGAGGTCGTTGCCCATTCTGACGGTAAAATCGAGGATACAGGCAATTTGCTCCAGGTCTTTTTCTTTTTCGGCAGGGGCGCCTTCTCCGACTACTGAAGCGACCAGGGAAAAAGCTGCCGAGAGAAACGGATTGGTATCCAATAACCCCGGCAGCTTGAGTGCGCTTTTTTTACGTAGCCTGGACTCCATAAGTCGCTTTGTTTGCTGAAAATCGGGAAAAGTGTTGGGGTTGGAAAGGAGCATCACCTGCTGATAAGTTTGCATTGACGTGAAATGATGATCCAGCCCAAGAATTTTTTCATATAACAACTTGATAAGCTCCAGCCCTTTCCTGAAACGGGTTTCCGTCAGGGAAAGCTGATAGTTTTCATTTAGTTGCTTGCCCTTTTCCAGCAGGCGCATTTTTTGCAACAGTGCCTGGAAATGTTTTTTCTTCAGCGTCCTGCTGTTTGTCGCATGTTCCAGTACGGCTTCTGTTGCGCGGAGTTGGACGTTCAGCGCATAAATTTGTTGTTCATATTGTTGTGCGATGGATTGTATGTCGTGTCGCCAGTTCAGTACGAATCGGTTTATCGTGGAGTCGGCAACAGTGCCGTCACAAGTACCGGCCACCCCTGCAGCGGGCAGCCAGCAAAGCCATACGGCCAGCAAGGCCGTGAGGGGGGGCCGGGTATTCATGGAAAAAAGGGTTGTAGGTGTGTTAAAAAATAATGCGGTATTGGTTTTCTTCCAGCGTTGCATCGTACCAGCCTGGCGGTAGCCACAAGACTGTATCGGGCACGTTTAATGCTTGCAAAAGTTCGGCGGGTACCTTAAACGGTTCAGGTAATTCAAATCGCCCTTTGCCGAGTTGTGCCTGGCTGGTGGCCGGGGTCATACTGGCCGCCTCTATAGACAGGGCCAGTCGTCCCTGCGGGGTATAGCTCAGCGCCCCCCTGGCCATACCTTCTTGTTTGACGTATGGTTGCCCATCCGCTAACTCTATACGGCAGGGCCCCGAACCGAAGCACCCCGAGCGGGCGCCATAGGTGAGCACCACCCCCACGCTTTCAGCAGCTTTATTATCCCAATTACGGGGGGCGGACAGCCAGGCGTTACCGCCGGCTGCCGCCACTCCGATGCTGAGCATGATCCAAATGTCTGTTTTCATAGCTTTTTAGTTTTAAAGGTCAATGTTGTAGTGGTCGAGCAAGAACGCTTTGCTAAAAACCGATGATGGACAGCAGGGAGGTTTTTATCGATATCAATCGACATACGCCTCCAAGCCCGGGTAATGACCTGCTGCCATCACGGAAAATGAAAAAAATACCCAAACGCAGTATCAGTAAATTATCGTCTTATAAATAGGCCTTCACGACAAAGGCATTTGACAAAACACCATTCAAAACTTCTTCTGCAAATATACATCCTTAATAAAGGTAAAAGTGGGGCATTTTGGGGCAAAATGGGGCATACTTCCTTCACTTTTTGGGTTTGCCGCGCCAATCCATGCCGGCGCGCTGGGCCTGTTGCTTTTTTTCGGGAGAACCAAAGGTATCGTAAATCATGGTTTGCTCGGTAGGCGTAAGCAGACCGCCGTCGAAGTTGATCTTTTTTCGCTTCAGCCAACGGTACAACGTCTTGCGATTAACGCCGTATTCGTCGGCCAGTTGCTGACGTGTTTTCGCTTTGTCCATTATTTGCAGTTTTAGGCGTTAAGAAATCCCGGTTATCCACTCCCAGGGGATGTATTATAATGGACGCAGAAAACAGCTAAATTCCATAAAATGGAATAACTTTTTTTCTCAATGACAACTATTGACCAAGGTTGAGGAGGACTGGGGAAGGCCGGAAAAATACAACATCAGCATTAGGAATTATACATACTTGGCAGCCGGCTTTTCAGTATCGCAAAATAGTCGAAAGCGACTGTCGCACTTAAGACAATTTTAACCATAAGCCCTTCATTTTTAACAAGATTCTAACTATGGCAAGCCGAAAAAAAGGTGTCTTCTATATATAGTTTTGGTGGTTGTCAGGAAACTCAAGGGGAAATGTCCTCTTTATGAATGTCCTGACAATCAATAATATCCTTGTAAACTTTTGTCATTGCGCGGAAGCGTTTAATAGTTGAAATTTTGCATACGCAAGCTGCCTGGATGAGAAAAACCGCAAAGAACCAAATCCGGGTATTTGACGAGGTTAACCACATAAATCAACGAATATGAGGGCTTCACGTGTCTTCCTGGCCCTATTGCTGGCCGCTTCATCCATTACCATTTTGCAGGCGCAGTATTTTGGGCGCAACAAGCCGAATTACGAGCGTTTTGATTTCAAAGTGTACCAGACACCGCATTTTGAAATATACCACTACCTGAAAAACCAGGAAAAACTGGCCGAACTGGCCGGCTGGAGCGAGCACTGGTATGCGCTGCACCAAAATGTGCTCAAAGACACCATTTTGGGTCTGAATCCGCTGATTTTTTACAACGATCACGCCGATTTTCAGCAAACCAACGCCATCAGCGGCTCGGTGGGCGTGGGTACGGGCGGCGTCATCGAAGCGTTGAAAAACCGGGTGATTATGCCCCTGGCCATGTCAAATCAGCAGACTTACCACGTGTTGGGCCACGAAATGGTGCACGCTTTTCAATACGATATGATTCTCAAAGGCGACTCTACGTCGATGCGCGATTTCGCCAATATCCCGTTGTGGATGACCGAGGGCCTGGCCGAATACCTCTCTATCGGCAGTGTGGACCCCCATACGGCCATGTGGATGCGCGACGCCGTATTGCACGACGATGTGCCGACGATTAAAGAACTCAACAACCCCAAATATTTTCCCTACCGCTGGGGGCAGGCATTCTGGGCTTTCCTCACCGGCATGCAGGGCGATGACGTGATTGCGCCGTTTTATGTGGCCACAGCCCGCTTCGGCTTTGAAGAAGCCTGCAAAAAAGTGCTCAATATGAGCGCCGCCGACTTGTCGAAGTTGTGGGTGGAAACGATCAAGCGCCACTTCGGCCAGTATCTTGGCGACAAAAAGGAGCGATTTGCCGGCAAGGCGCTGATCAACGACAAAAACGGGGGGATGATGAATCTTTCTCCGGAGATTAGCCCAAACGGCAAATACGTGATGTTCCTGTCGGAGCGCGGCCTGTTTTCCATCGACCTCTACGTAGCCGACGCCCGCACCGGCGAGATCATCCGCAAGGTGGCCAGCGCGCTTAAAGACAGCCATATTGACGACTATAGCTTCATTGAATCCTCCGGCGCCTGGTCGCCCGATAGCAGGCAGTTTGCTTTTGTAGCCGTGAGCAAAGGCGAAAACATACTCGTGATCAAAGACGCCCTGAGTGGAAAAACCGTGCGCGAAACCAAAAT
>DAINSQ010000014.1:3918-6979 GCA_036741235.1 Saprospiraceae bacterium
GGTCGCCCGACGGCAAAACGATTGTGGTGTGTGGATTGGTAGACGGCCAGGTCGATTTGTTTTCGTATAATTTAAGAAATAAAACCGTCACCCGCCTCACCAACGACCGCTATTCGGAAATGCATCCCGAGTGGACGGCTGACGGCTCGCAACTGCTTTTTGCCACCGATGAGCTGAGCTGGCGGCGCGGCAGCGACCAGGGCAGGTGGACGTTCAATATCGCCGTATTGGATATGGCTTCGGGGTTGAGCCGCCATATCGACGTATTCCCCGGCGCCAACAACCTCAACCCGGTGCAGGATACCGCCGGCAACATCCTCTTTTTGTCGGATCGCGACGGCTTCCGCAACATTTACAAATACGATATTACCAACGGCAAGGTCTATCAACTCACCGATCTGCTCACCGGCGTCAGCGGTATTACCTTCTATTCGCCGGCGATCAGCGTTGATGCCCGTCGCGACAAGCTAGTGTATTCGTATTACGGCAAAAACAATTACGCGATCTATTCGGCCAAACCCGGCGGCATGCTCAACAAGGAAGTTGACCCAACAGCGGTCAACTTTGAAGCGGCCCAACTGCCCCGTGTCAACAAACGCGCGGAGATGGTGGTAGACCCCCAAATCGCCCAAGGCGTAGACGCCGATGCCATGGCCGCCGAATCGCTGGGTTATAAGGCCGCGCCTTACAAGCCCAAATTCAAACTCGATTACGTGGGCGGCAGCACCGCCATCGGTATCGGCAACAACCCCACTTTCGGATCCACGACATCCGGCGCTGCCGGCGGCGTCGATATGTTTTTCAGCGACATGGTGGGCAACCACCAGATCTTCTCCAGCCTGGCACTCAACGGCGAGGTATCCGATTTTGCAGGCGTGGTGGCTTATTTCAACCGGCAGCACCGCATCAACTTTGGCGGCGTGATTTCGCATATTCCATACAGGTTTTCGAGCGGTTATTACTACGGCGGACTCGATACGCTGCCGATCAATGATGAGGTGGGCATCCTGGCATACGAGTACAACTACCAGATTTACCGCGTCTTTGCCCAGGAAGTCGGCGCTTTTGCCCAGTTGCCTTTCAACTCAACCCTGCGCGTGGAGTCAGGGGCTTATTTCACCCATTATAGTGGCCGCATCGATCAATACAGCGATTACTACCAGGCCATCGACGCCGATCAAAACCCCAATACGCCGCCGCTCATCGGCGGTCTCATCGACCAGCGCCGCGAGAAGGTCGGCAAGCTGCCGCGTTACGATACCTGGCGACTGGAGGCTGCACTGGTAGGCGACAACTCCGTATTCGGGCTTACGGCGCCGCTGGCGGGTCACCGCTTCCGCGTGGGCGCTAACCAGTTTTTCGGCGAGTTTCATTACACCGAAGCGCTAGCCGACTTTCGGGTTTACAAGTTTTTGAAACCAATCGCCCTCGCTTTCCGCGCTATGCATTACGGGCGTTACGGTCGCGACCACCAGAGCGGCTACGATATGTACGTGGGCAGCCCCTGGTTTATGCACGGCCTCAACACCGGGCGCACCAGCGAGATATTATTCGAAAACGGCATTCAAATCGATGAATTATTGGGCAGCAAGGTAATCGTTTCCAATTTTGAAATACGCTTGCCTTTCACAGGCCCGAAACGCCTGGCGCTGATCCCTTCAAATGCCCTGTTTACCGACCTCAACCTGTTTGTCGACGGCGGCGTTTCGTGGTACGATCCCAGTCAGTTCAGGGAAACGACCTACAAACGGGACGCTGAAGGCAATATCATCCGGGATGATGAAGGTAATCCGCTGGTTATTTACTACAAGGTGCGCCCTATGTTTACTGCCGGCGTATCGCTGCGTTTCAACCTCTTCGGCGCCATGGTGCTGGAACCTTATTATGCATTCCCGTTGGTGAAAAATACCCGCGGCGCGTTTGGCATTAATATTATTCCAGGATGGTGATTTTTAATGTTGAATTTTGAATGTTTAATGTTGAATTTCAATTAATTAAGTATTCAACATTATCTCTTCCCTTTTTTACCTCAAAGACGCCGCAGCGCCGATTACGCGGAGGCCGTCGAGCGTAAGGTGGGGTTCGATGGCATAAAAATCGTGGCGCAAGGGGTGTAAAATCGAAGAGAGGCCGCCGGTAGCCACGGCGATATAGTGATCGCCCAATTCTGCACGGATTTCGGCGAGCAGGTGGCGCACCAGTCCTACATAACCCAGCAGAATGCCGCTTTGGATGGCGTGGGCCGTATTTTTGCCCACCGCCGATTGGGGTAATTCGAGCGGTACTTCGGGCAGTTGGGCGGTTTTTTGAAACAGCGAGCTCACCGCCGTACGCAAGCCGGGAGCAATAGCCACGCCGAGAATATAACCCTCGCCGGTCACCACCGTAAACGTTAGCGCCGTGCCGAAATCCACGATAATACAATCGCGTTGAAAGCGGTGGTGAGCGGCGGCGGCGTTGGCCACCAGGTCGGCGCCGATTTCGTGGGGCCGGTCGATGCGCAGGCGCAAGGCCGGGTACACCTCCGGACCGACGATCAAAGGCTGCCGGTGGAATAAAATATTGGCCAACTCGGTAAAAATACCCGTCAGCGGGGGTACTACGCTGCTCAGCACGACCTGGTCGACCATATCGGGACTGATCTCCGCTTCCAGCAGGTAGTCGGCCAGGCGCATCTCGTAAAAAAGCAGCGTTTCATCAACCAGCGTAGGCAGCCGCCAGGTATGGCGCCAGATGCTGCCGTCGTGTGCGCCGACTACTACGTTGCTGTTGCCTATGTCGATGGCGATGATCATGGTGAAGTTTTTTTACCACAGATTTAAACGGAGTAAAACGGAGTGAAAGGAGTTTATGTTATTAAGCCTGTACGTAGACGATATATTTTTCATGGAAAAAAGGCTCGTCGAAATAGTCGCTTATTGCAAATAACTCGCTGTAAGTGCCTTTCGGCAATGCCTTGATTTCCGTCCGCAAATTGCCGCCTTTGAGGGCCAGGATGCCATTGGGCAGGGCGTGGCGTTGTTTTTCAGCGATGAGGCGGAAGCTCCATTGCGCTAATTGG
>DAINSQ010000014.1:6989-45363 GCA_036741235.1 Saprospiraceae bacterium
ACGCCGCGGCTCAGCACAAAATCGAATTTGCCTTTTAATTCTTCCGCTCGTAAATGTTGGGCGGTTACATTGTGCAATTCCAGCGACTGGGCCACTTCCTGCACTACGGAGATCTTTTTGCGCGTGCCGTCGATCAGCAAAAATTGCGTTTCGGGGAATAAGATGGCCAGCGGTATGCCCGGAAAGCCGCCGCCGGTACCCAAATCCAGCACATGGGCGCCCGGCTTGAACGATAGTACTTTGGCAATGCTCAGCGAGTGCAATACGTGATGTTCGTAGAGCTGCTCGATGTCTTTGCGCGAAACGACGTTGATTTTGTCGTTCCACTCCCGGTACAAAGGGCCCAGTTGCTCGAAGCATTGGCGTTGCCGGTCGGTGAGGCTGGGGAAGTATTTGGTGATTAACTCCATGTTGTCGGTTGTGGGTTGTCGGTTGTGGGTTGTCGGTTTTCTGTTATCCGTTTCCAGTAGAGACAAATCGTGATTTGTCTCTACTATTCAGACAACCGACAACTCATTCCCCCATTCCAAACGCATTCCACACCGGATCATCCGGTAGGGGGGCTGTTATTTCTTCCTGTTCGCCGGTAACGGGGTGGCGGAAGCGCAATATCCAGGCGTGCAGGTGGATCGATCGGTCGCGATTGCCGCGGCGGGCGCCGTATTTTACGTCGCCTTTGATGTGGCAACCCATGGCCGCGAGCTGGGCCCTGATCTGGTGGTGGCGGCCCGTGATGATCGTCACTTCCAGCAGGTGGTAATTGTCGATATGGTCCAATAAACGGTAGTGCAATTCGGCGCGCTCGCTATCGGGCACTTCCGTATCAAAAATCACAGCGCGGTTTTTTGCGGCGTTTTTCTTGACATAATGGATCAACACGCCGTGCGGACTGGGTGGCGGTTCCTGTACCACGGCCAGGTACACTTTCTGCACTTCCCGGTTCTTGAATTGCTCATTGAGCGATACCAGGGCGCCGTGGGTTTTGGCAAACAAAACTACCCCGCTGGCCGGGCGGTCGAGGCGGTGAATAAGGTGTAATTTTGACTGGCAGTATATTTCCGCCAGGTCGATCATTGCTTTGTCGCCGGTTTTATCGGGTTGCACAGGGATACCTCCCGGCTTATTGAAAGCAATAAGCTGGTTATTTTTATACAACACCAGGTCCCCGATGCGAAAATTCACAGGTTTGTCGTCGCTCATCGTTATTTCACTTCTTCGTAATCCACATAATCGTCGTCGCTGCCGGCTTTTTTGCCCGATCCGCCCGACGGCTCCTTGATATAGTCATCGCTTTTTCCCGTTTTATCAATGGCCGAAGAAGGCGATGCGATGAAAAAACGATAGGCCAGATAAATCAACAAGCCCATGAAAAATAACTTGAACATGCTTTGTGTTTTTCAAATTTCACACAAAGATACGCAAAGTCGCGTTGCCGCAAACTTAAATCCACTGTTCGAGGTTAGTTCGTTGGACGAAGTCGAAACGAGCATTCCCCACAATCCGCAATAGAAAACCTGCCATCAAACCGTCTGTTTTTATTGTAAGCAGTATGTTAAATTTCATACTAAGCCTTGACAACAACCTGAAAATCAATTATCTTGCCTGTCGTCTATTCCAGTGATGGTTATATTGTTCATATTCATTAATTCCTAAAACCAGAAATTATGACGGATCTTCACTTGAGGCGCTCCCCGCGCCCGCTGTGCACAAATGCACACACACACACACACATATCACAAGGCGTTTACAAGTCTGAGTTTATCCGAAAATGTATGTATGCGATGATGTTACTTACTGCACTGAGCCTGGGGACTGTTAGATCCCAGGTGGCCTGCGACGACCTGGAATTGCGCGTAGGAGCTACGGAAGAATTGGACTGCTACCGGGTGAAAATTCCTGTTTATTTCCGATACATCGGCGCTGGTACGCCGCCTGCCAGTTTTTCGGCCTGCGAAATCGAAGTGACCGGCGAGGTGACGGGCGGTGTAGTGAAGCAATGCGTAGCTGAAAACGGCTTTACCAGCGGCACGGTGCAGTCGCCGACAAAATTCAAGGTAATTTCTCCCGAATTGCCGGCTACTTTTAGCCTGAGCGCTGACAATGAAGACCCTCACTTTTATGTGGTGGTGGAAGCAGAACCCGACGGCGATTTTGATTTGAGCCTGGAAGTGAATTCATTTTATTTTCAGGACGGCACGAATAACTGGTGCGCCGGACTGGCATGCGGGGATATGAACGAACGCATCACCTATGAAACCGACCCGCTTGCAGGACCGCAAACAACTAATTGCACGTCAAGCAATCCCGAATTGGAGTTTTTTATTGATGAAGCTAATATTAGTTATGACGACCAGACAGCTATCGTGCCTGTGAAAGTGAAAAGGCTAGATGAATCCTCTGACGACATTTATATTGATAAGCTAGATTTCATTATTGACGTTGAAGATGTATATCAAAACCTTGGAGTAGATGCATTATCATCTCAATCTTTTGGAACAGCAGAATTTAGCAATGGAACAATTGTTTTTATTCCTGGTAATTTTACTAATGAATTATTAATATTTGAATCGGGTGGCATAGCTGAACTTATTACCATTGAATTATCAGCTCCCAGCACGCCCTTTGCAGGCGGGGAAGCCAACCTCAATTTTCGCTATGCCCGCGTAAAATTCACCAGCGACGGCGAATGTTGCAGCCCAGCTACGGTGGATGGCAGCGTGGTACTCGACGACCACCCTTTCCCCTGTACCGACCAGGTATTGCCCACTGTGGCTATTGGAGAGTCGACAATCGACGATGGAAAAATAATATTTCCGGTTTCCCTGGAAGCGTCGCCTAATTCCACAATCCCCATCACCCAACTAAAAGTGACTATAAATGTCAACACCAACGGCAATATGACGCTCGACGAAGACGCCATACTCAACAGCCTGGCTCTGGAATCTACCATCAGCTGCCCTTCAGGCGATGATTTGACGGTGAATACATCGACTGGTGTGATTGAATACTTTATCTGCCGCACGGGAAACCCCGGCGTACCGGAAGGCATCAGTATGTTTGATATCGTTGTATCGGGCGGCTGCGGCTGTGTAGACGATATTCGAGTTTCAATAGCAGAGATCAAACGAGAGAGTTCTGATGCCTGCGTGACGCCGATAGCTGCGACCTACGATTTGGGAGATGCCTGCATTGTACAAAATGAGGGGGACGTCAAAATGTTGTGTAACGAGCAAATCCCGGTGGACGGCGTACAGGTGTGCGGGCGAAAAAACAGCATGACCTGCGCCTGTGGAAGTTCGGGTTGCGATGTAAGCCAGACTACGGGAAACAACGGCAAATTTGACCTGCCCGATTGCACCCTCGGCGACGATTACACTTTCACCGCCTGCAAACAGGAAGACACCGATATCATGTGCGGAGTATCGACGTTTGATTTGGTGAGGATACAACAACATATTCTGTCCGTATTGCCGTTTACGACGCCTATAGAATACATCGCCGCCGATGTGAACCATTCGCAACACATTACTACATCTGATTTAATAGACCTCAGAAAGCGCATACTTGCCGTAGAAACAGAGTTTAATCCTGAGGATTGGCGACTAGTCCCCTGCGATTACGATTTTCCGGCGCAGGCATCGGAAGCCCTCAATATCAGTTGGCCGCTGTGCCTGTCTTTTCCGGCACAATACGATAAACGCCCTTGTTTTCGGGCCATAAAAATAGGCGATGTCAATTGCAATTGTAATCCGACCCAATCCGCTGCGCCGCCCGAGGAGCAGTTGGTAATAAGACTAAAACCAGGCAGCGGTACCAATAGTAGTTTTCTGGATATGGAACTGGAACCCGAGGATTTTGAAGATATCATCGCCTTTCAATTTGCCATGCGTTTGGATACGGGGTTGTTGGAATACGACAACTTTGGGGTAAAAGACCTGCCAGGCGTAGATGCGAATATGTTCGGATTGACCGATCTGGAGGAAGGAATAATCCGGGTAGCGTGGTACGACCAGTCGGATACAGCCAGGACCTTAGACACAGGGGAGCAGGTATTTGAGTTAGGGCTGAATAAATTGCTTTCCAGTGCAGATTTGGAAGACATCGTACTGGATGAAACGGTGATGCCTGCATTGGCCTACAAATCGGATGGTACGGCCCTGGCAGTGTATTTGTCGGTGGCTCAGTCGATGGGCGCATCCCAAGAGGGGGAAGTGGAAATGCACAATGAAGCGGTTTCGAAAATAGAGGTACAGCCCTGTGCAGAAAGCGGAGTATGCCTGGAAATAAGTTCACCCCTGCAGCAAGAGGCGACGCTGGAATTATACGACGGGCAAGGTAGGGTGCTATACAGCGGTTCAATAGCGTTAACAAAAGGCAAGCAGCGAATATTGCCGGAGTTACAGCCGAGTACCCCGGCAGGCGTTTATTATTATCGCCTCACCCCTGCTGAAGGGGAGAAAGTAAGCGGAAAGGTCATCAAGTACTAGGTTTTTATTCATTCCCAGCCCCAAGGCCTCACTAATTTTGGAGCCTTGGGGTTTTATTGTTTTGGCTTATGAAAAAGCGAATTATATCAACGATATTGTTTGCATTTGTTTGTTGGCGTTTACTCAATGGGCAGTGTTGGGAAGTGATGTACGAAAGGCAGGATAATAAGTTCTTCTTGGATGTTTTTTTCGTTAATGATACCGTGGGATGGGTCTGCGGTTATCAAACCATATTAAAAACAACGGATGGGGGCCAAAGCTGGCAAAACATCGAGGTAGGGTCATTTTCTCTATGGTCCCCAACCTGTGTATTTTTTTCAGATGACATGCATGGATGGATCGGATCTCATGATTCCCGATTGTACAGAACGCAAGACGGTGGGGAAACATGGGAAGACCTGGTGATTCCTAACCCTGATCCTGGCAATATGCTATCGGATATTTTTTTTATTGATCCGAACGTTGGCTGGGCAGTTATAGTTACAGGTTTGATATACTATACCGAAAATGGAGGCCAAACCTGGACGGAACAACTAGATGCAGGTGAAATTTTTAACATATACTTCCGCAAATTTTTTTTTATTGATCAGCTCAAAGGATGGGTAGTCGGTTACAACTTAGTTTTAGAAGTTGGCGTAATATATCATACAAGTGATGGAGGGAATAGTTGGATAGAACAATATGTTACACCAGTTTCGAATCAAGACAATTTATATGATGTTCATTTTATGGATGAAAACACCGGATGGGCACTGAATCGGTATTATATATATAGAACAACTAATGGAGGTGAGGATTGGATTCCTGTAACGATTGAACAAAATGAGTCATATTTTTCGCCAAGGGCACTATTTTTCACAGACAGCCTGAGAGGATGGCTTGGAAATGGAAGCGGAGGTCTGGCTACAAATAAGGGGGTGTTTTCGAGTGGTGATAGTGGAATAAGCTGGAAAAGCCACCCGACTGTTCCTGTAGGAGTAGTTACTGAAATCCAAATGCTAAACCCCGACTACGGCTGGGCAGTGACCTTCGATGGCAAAATCCTGCGTTACCAGGGTGGGCCTGCGGCTTGCGGCTCGGCTTTATTGTGGCCTCCCGACGGGGTCGAAGGCATTCCTCTCCAACCCACCCTGAGTTGGAGCCGCTCGCCGGGCTGCGTAGACGGCTACCTGTTGCGTATAGGTTCCTCCCCGGGCTTGGACGATCTGCTCCCCGCCGTCGATGTGGGCTACGATACGGTCTACACATTGCCGGTCGCCTTGCCCGCAGCTACCCAGTCGTATGTGAGCATACAACCCTATAACCACGTCTACGGCGCGGGTGAAACCTGCCAGTCATACAGCTTTACCACCGCCGTGTGCCCCGAGCCGCTGCAGGTGGATACCTTTTTTTGCTCGGGAACTCCCCTGGCATGGGCGGATACCACGTGGGAAACCCCAGGCGATTACGAGTTGGTCTACGCCCTGCCCAGCGGATGTGACAGCATCGTACAACTCCATCTGGAAGAAGAACCCACCTACTTCACCGAAGTAGATACCACGCTGGCTGCGGGCGCCGTTTTCGAGGGTATACCCCACTATGCAGACACTTCCTTCGTGTTGCTATATAGCGCCGCCAACGGTTGCGACAGCCTGGTAAAAGTGCAGATACGCGTAGTGGTGGGGCAGCGGGCGCCTGTTAATGCAACGCACGCGATTAAAGTATATCCCAACCCCGTACAAAGCGATGAACTGATTGTAGAGATGAGCCCCCACGTTATTCAGACCGGCACAGCGCAACTATACTCCGCGCAGGGCGTGTCGGTACGTCGCTGGGCGTTCAGCGCCGCCGCCGGGCGCTTTACCCTCGATGTCTCCGGTTTGCCGCCGGGGGTGTATGGGTTGGAGGTAGCGCCCGGCCTTCCGGTAGTGCGGGTGGTGATTGTGCGGTGAAATCTGCAGTCAGCTCGTTGAGCGGGGTCGAAAAGAGCAGACCCTAACGGTCGTTTCGACTCCGCTCAACGACCGGCAGAGTTCACAAAGTCGCATGGTCGTACAGGTGCAAAGTCGCCTCTGCGCTCCGTAGCGATGCGGTTTTATACCCATCGCGAAGGAGCATGCCTGGTTGGCCTAGCAAACCGGAGCAAACTGAGTTTGAGGGTGAGAGTGTGGGAGGGTGAGAGGGAGGGAGGGTTCAAGTCCCAGAGAGCGCCCCCTCGCCCCCTCGTACAGTCACAATTAAGCGCGGCTACGCCGGTGTTCCAGCTTTTTTCGCATAAAAAACAATACGCCGAAGGCCACCGTCAACGCCACAGGAATGAATGCCATGCGCCGTAAAATAGACGGCCCGGCCAATACCTGGGCATCGGCGTATGCAGCGGCTTCGGTTGAGCCCGCAACAGCAGCTTTGTATGTGGCCAACTCGGCGCCGGCCGGTAAAGCCTGTACCAAAGCGGCATCATATACCGCGCCGATGACGGGCTGGAAGATGAAGGTGGCAAACATACCCGCAGCGCCAATGACGGCCAAACCCACAGCGCCGGATTTGTGAATGTATTCAGACACAAACCCCAGCATGGTAGGCCAAAAATAGGTGACGCCCAACGCAAAAACAGCCGCTGCCGCAAATATGGTAACCCCGTCGGCTAAACTCATGGCGTACAAGCCCAGTGCAGCAAGAATCGCAGAGGCAAGCAACACGCCGGGAGGCGAAAAGCGGTGTACGACCGGCTCGGCCAATCCACGGCCCAAAGCCATAATACCGCTCACTAATACCAATATCAGTATCGGACTGTCGGTTACTTTTTTGAGCAATACGTCAATCCATTGGTTGGTGCCCAATTCGGTGATGGCCGTGCCGAACATGCACAATACCATGAACAAAAACAGCGGCGATACAACCGCGCTGTACATCTCTGCCGTGCTGACGCCCACCGCCACGCGCTCGGTAACCGGGAAGCGCTGCCCCCAGAATAGGTAACCGTAAGCCAATAGCGGCAAAAACATGGTAGCCATCTGCCACTGCCAGTTGAGGCCCGCCTGGTTCAT
This sequence comes from Saprospiraceae bacterium, assembly GCA_036741235.1. GTDB lineage: Bacteria > Bacteroidota > Bacteroidia > Chitinophagales > Saprospiraceae > JABWBR01. Next base: position 14,503 of record DAINSQ010000014.1, read on the forward strand.
GAAATAGACGATCAGGCCGCCGATGACGATGCCGCCGGGAAACCACACGTGAAAATGGTTGAGTTTGGTGGTTTTGTTTTCGGGATACAGCGTGGCTACCAGCGGGTTGCAGGCCGCTTCAACCGTACCGTTGGCCAGTCCGATGAGCAGGGTGGAAATGAGCAGCGTCCAGAAGTCGCTGGCAAATATGGTGAGCAAGATACCCGCCAGGTGGGCAATGAAGGCAACCACCATCAACCGCCCCATACCGATGATATCAACGACCAACCCGCCGATAACCACGGCGATAGGGAACCCCAGGAAGGCCATGCTGGCAATCCAGCCCAGTTCTTCGTTCGACAAGCCGAATTGCACGCCAAGCGGATTGATCATGCCCGCCCGGATGGCAAAGGTCATCGAGGTGACCACCAGTGCGGTACAACTGGCTAGAAATAATCTGTTTCTGTTGATGTACTCCATGGTTATTCGTTTAGAATGTTTTGATTTTGATGTTGCGATACCAAACCTGGTTGCCGTGGTCTTGCAGGGAGATATGCCCTTTCTTGTGAGTGCCGAAGCCGGGCATGTCTTTGAATTTGCTGTTGGCGATCAAACGTTTCCATTCGGGGGTAAACATGGTGGTGGATACGACTTTGCGGCCGTTTAGCCACATGTCGAGCTGCCCGTCTTTTACCCTGATGCGGGCCTTGTTCCACTGCCCCGAAGGTTTTACCGTCTCGTATTTGCAAGAGATCAGGTCGTAGAGGTCGCCGGCGCGGTGTTTTTCGATCTGGGCGTCGGGGTGGCAGGTATTGTCGAGCACCTGCATTTCGGGGCCGGTCTGCCACACGTAGTCGTATTTGTCTTCTTCCGCTACGTTGAAGATGATGCCGCTATTGCCGCAAGGTTCGATTTTCCATTCTACTTTGAAGTCGTAGTTTTGGAATTGTTCTTCGGTGATGATATCGCCGCCTTCGGCGGTTTGCCAGCCGTCGAGTTTGGCGGTGCTGAGCATCAGGGCGCCGTCGGATACCTGCCAGGCTTTGCCGATGCTTTTTTTCTTGAAATTGCGCCAGCCTTTGGTGGTTTTGCCATCGAAGAGGAGCTTCCAGCCTTCTTTTTGCTCGGCAGCAGTCAGGGTATTGGGCGCTGCGGGCGCGGGCGCCGTAGCCTTGAAGCCCGGCTTCCCGGCGGGGATGCGGTTCATGGTATACCAGGCTTCCGTCGACCACAATTCGAGGTCGCCGGCGCCGGTCCAATCGTAGGGCAGTCGCACATACACGACCCGGTTGGCCTTCATATTGCCCAATTCGAGGAAAACCTTTTTGCGGTCGTTGGATACGTTGGCCGACTTAACGGGCAGGCGTTCCAGGTCGAGTTTGGGGCCGCCGTAGTCGCGCGTGGGCTCGTAGCGCCACTGCTGAATGTTGTAGTCGGCGGGATTCCAGCCGAGGCCTTCGGCCAGCGGTTCGGTGAATTCGATCTCTATGCCGTCCGATTTGGCGCGCACGGCCAGCATTTCAAAGGCGGGTTTGCCGTTGTATTTGAGGCGCTGAAGGCCGTACCAGAGTTTGCCGGTATGGCCCCAGTTGCCCGTAGAGCCGATGCCGCCCACGTACAGGGCGCCGTCGGGTCCCCACACCAGTCGGTTGACGCCGGCTTCGAGGCCCTGGATAAAGCGGAATACAGCGCCCTGGTATTCGCCGTCTACTTTTTCCACAAAAACGCGTTTGACGCCGCCATGGGTCACCTCGCCGTGGATCATCTGGCCTTTGTAGGGGCCGTCGTTGAGGTACGAGGGCGTGGAGGGCGAGTTGCCAATTTCGTCTTGCGGAAGCCACACAACGGGCAGCTTGACGGGCAGTTGGGCTACGCGGGCAGAGTCGACGGCCCGGGAGCCGAAGAAAGCGCCTTTGCTTACGTGCAGAATTTTGCTGGAAGGCAGCCAGTCGCCCTGGTTGTCGGCGATAAATACCTCGCCGTCGGCGCCGATGCCTACGCCGTTGGGGGTGCGCAGTCCTTCGGCTACTACTTCGAGGTCGCCGGTTTCGCGGGAGATGCGCACGGCTTTGCCGCGATCGGGGATTTGCGGGTTGGCGCTGGCGCCGCCGGGCAGGATGGCGATAGCCAAAGCGGCATAGAAATAGCCGTCTTTGTAGGCCAATCCAAAAGAAAACTCGTGGAAATTGGCCGACACCTGCCAGTCGTTGCTCAGCGTGTAATATTCATCGATCACATCGTCGCCGTCGTGGTCGATAAGCTGGGTGAGTTCCTGTTTTTGCAAAACGTAAATATTGTCGTCGACGACTTTTACGCCCAGCGGTTCGGCGAGTCCTTTGGCGATTTTTTTAACGGTGATTTTCGAGGGGTCGCCGCTTTGCACGCCGTCGAGCAGGTATACGCCGCCTTCGGCGTCCCAGGTACTGACCACGAGGCGTCCGTCGGAAAGGAAGTCCAATCCCCCCACTTTGGGCATAAAATCATCGGGGCGGGCCTGCGAGCGGTCGTAGCTGGGGTGCACGTCCTGCAAGGGAGCGGCGTCGCCGGGTATTTCGTCGTTGAGGGCCAGGGCGCCGGTAATCTGTTCGGGTTGTTCTTTTTTATGGTGGGCCAGGACCGTATTGGGAATAATCTCAAATTGTTTGGAATCAAAAGAGCGCCATTGCAGCGATACCGCCTTGCCGCCTTTGGCCTGGAAGTACTCGAGCCGGAAGGGGTGGTATCCTTCGCGCAGGGCTATTTCGCCGTCGACGGGGCCGGCGCCGTGGATGCCGTCGTTGTTGATCACCTCCTTGCCGTCGATGAGCAGGCGCGAGCCGTCGTCGCTGATCAGGCGGAACGTATAGTTGTTTGATTTTGGAATTTTCAGGTAACCTGTTGCCAGAAATGCAAAATCATCGGTAAGATCTCCAAAATCGCCGCCTTCGGCGTGCAGCATGGGCACGATACCCTGGAAGACGGGTTTGGCTTTAAAATCGACGTCTTTGACGGAAGTCAGGGGTTTGCCCGGGAAAAACACATTCACCACGGCGCCCGGAAACAGGTCGGCTTCTTCGATTCCGGTTTCGCCGCTGGTCAGGTCTTTGTCTTCCGGCACTTTGCCTTCAGGTATGGCTGCCAGTTTGGCTTCTTCCTCAGCGTCGAGCGACATAATATACTCCACCATAGCTGTGACATCGCCGTCGTCGAGATCGGGGTGGGGCGTCATGGCCGCCTGCCCCCATACGCCTGAGCCGCCGTTTTTGACTTTGCTCACCAGCATAGCCACGTTGTCTTCGGTAAAGCGGTATTTTTTGGCCACATCTACGTAGGAGGGGCCGATGGTGGGCACATACGTATTGTGGCAGGTTTTGCAGTCGCTGCGCGCAATAAGCCGGAAGCCCAGCGGGCGCTCTTCTTCTTCCTCGGCGCCTTCCACCTTGTTGGGATTTTCCAGCAGGGGTTGTTTTACAAACACCAGCGCAAACCGCGTATCGGCGTTGGGGCGCAGGGTGAGTTCGCCTTCAAGGTCGAGTGCCTGAATGTTGCCGGCGTCTACCGGCGTACTTTTGAGTATTTTAAATTGCCCGTCGGTTTGAATGCTGCTTTCCAAAGCGATAGAAGCGGCATTGGTTTTCCACACCAGCTGTGCGCCATCAGGAATACCTTCGGTAGTAAAAATGCGTTCAAAAACCGTTTGCCCGCCGCCGCTAACCCGGTATTCGGGGCGTTCGCTGATGCGGATCACCGTACCGTCGTCGAGTAGCAGTTCATAATTTACCTTCACCCCACCTTTTTCGAAGCGGTGGCCGCGATATTGGATGCGGGGGGTAATAGACTGGCCGTTGCGGACTACCGTCCAGGGCAAATCGAAGCGATTTTCCACCCAGCCTTTGCCCAGGGTACTGGGTTGGGGGCCGTGTACCGTAGTGTATACCGCGCCGTCGAAATTCACGCCGCCTTTCCAGGCCTTGTACAAGGCGCCCGTTTGGGCGCTATAAGCTGCCCACAGGTTGTCGTGTAGCGCAATCGTGAGCATGCGGGCTCGCCCGTCGAGTACCGAGCGGAATACCCAGGGATCGTGAGCGCGTTGAGATTCAAGGTCGCGGTCGGCATGCGACGACCGGCAACTCCAGCAACTGAGTATGACGATACCCAGTATTAAAAGAAGAAGGTTTCTCATGTCAATTAGGTTACAAAACTCATTTTCCGCTAAGGTAGTAAAATCAAAACATTATACAATTCGTTAGCATTACGTTAAAGATTACCTTTGGCATGATTCTGGTACAACAATTTCGGAACAAACAAGGTATATTTACATTTAGAAGCATAATTAAACCAATCCGTGATTATGAGATTCAGAGGTTCTATCTTTCTCTCTCTGGTAGCCGTGGGATTTCTGGCCGCAGCTTATTTCCCGCGCCCCGACACTGCGCAAAAGGAATCGGTGCTCATTCAGGTCATGCTCAAACGCCTGGCCGACATGCACTATCAGCCGCAGCCCATCGACGATAATTTTTCGAAAAAAGTTTTCAATTATTATATCGACCAACTCGACGGCGGCCGCCGGTATTTTACCCAGGCCGACATTAACAAGCTGAAAGCTTACGAGTTGCAACTCGACGACCAGGCGCAGGCCGGCAACTTCGATTTCTTTAATTTGTCGAATGACATGTATCTGGCCGCCCTCGACAAAACGCAGGGATTTTACCGCGAAATTCTGGCCCAGCCTTTCGACTTTTCGGTTAATGAAAAAGTGGAATTCGACGGCGAAAAACTGCCCTTTGCCGCCGACGACGCCCAGCTAAAAGAGTATTGGCGCAAATACCTCAAATACGAAGTGCTCGACGCTTATGTCGATAAGCTGGAAGACCAGGAAAAGGCCGGCGCCGACGCCGAACGCAAGTCGCCCGAAACGCTGGAAAAAGAAGCCCGCGAAGAAATTCTCAAGGTGTTTGAAGAAAGAGATGTGCGCATTCGCAAACTCAAACGCGAAGATCGCCTGAGCTTCTATCTCAACGCCATTACGGCCGTGTTCGACCCGCATACCAATTATTTCAAACCCATCGACAAGCAGAACTTTGACATCCGCTTTAGCGGCCGCCTCGAAGGCATCGGCGCTCAATTGCAGACCGACGGCGAATACACGAAGGTGTCGAGCATCGTAGTAGGCGGCCCGGCCTGGAAAGGCAAGGAACTCGAAGCCGACGACGTCATCCTGAAAGTCGCCCAGGGCGATCAGGAGCCCGTGGATATCAAAGGTATGTATATCGACGAAGTGGTGCAGCAAGTGCGTGGCGCCAAGGGTACCGAGGTTCGCCTCACCGTTAAGAAAAAGGACGGCTCCGTTAAGGTGATCTCTATCATCCGCGATGTGGTTATTTTGGAAGAACAATTCGCCAAGTCGCTGATCATCGACGGCAAAGAACCCGGCGAAAAAGTCGGTTATATCTACCTGCCGAGCTTTTATGCCGATTTTGAAAACGAAAACGGCCGCAACTGCGCCGAAGACGTAGCTGTCGAGATTGAAAAACTCAAATCCGAAAACGTTAACGGCATTATTCTCGACCTGCGCAATAACGGCGGCGGTTCGCTGCGCGACGTAGTGCGCATGACGGGCTATTTTATAGAAAAAGGCCCCATCGTGCAGGTGAAGTCCCGCAACCAAAGCCCCGACGTTATGGACGACAGGGATCCCGGCGTTCAATACGACGGTCCGCTGGTGGTGATGGTCAACGCCGGTAGCGCCTCCGCTTCCGAAATCCTGGCCGCGGCGCTGCAAGACTACGGCCGCGCCGTAATCGTGGGCAGCCCCACTTTCGGCAAAGGCACCGTGCAGCGCTTTATCGATCTGGATCGCTCGGTGGCGCTTAACCACAGCGATGTAAAACCCCTGGGCAATGTCAAACTGACGATGCAGAAATTCTATCGCATCAATGGCGGCTCTACGCAACTCAAAGGCGTAACGCCCGATATCGTGATGCCCGACGCCTATACCTATCTTGAAACAGGAGAAAGAGAAGAAAAATATCCCCTGGAGTGGACTGAAATCGGCGCCGTGACCTACAACCAGAACGTGATGAAAATCGCGAAAATGGACAAGATCAAAGCCAATAGTCAGAAGCGCCTCAGCGCCGACCCTGTGTTCCAGGAAATTAATGCATATGCCCAGCGCGTAAAAACGCAATACGACCAGACAGCCTACCCGCTGGAACTGGAGGCATTCCGCGGTACCCGCAAGGCGCGCAACAACGAGTCGCAGGCTTTCAAGGACCTGTTCAAAAACCCGGTCAACAACGGCGTGCGCAACCTGCCGGTTGATATGTCAGGTATACAGGCTGACGAGTCGAAGAAGGCCCGCAACGACGACTGGCTCGGCACGATTTCCAAAGACGTGTATTTGCGCGAGACGCTCAATATTATGCACGATCTGATTAATCAGAAGGGGCTGACGAAGAAGTAAGAAAGACCCTGAAAGACCTTGCAAGGTTTCCAAAACCTTGCAAGGTCTGAACCGGCAGCTCGGAGGGAATCTGAGCGGCCGGTTTTTTTGTTGAAAGAAGGCGCCATGAAACGCCGTTTGTCGAGTACAGCCTGATTACTGTTTCACTATTCGTACACTCTCCGTGCGATTTCCCAAATCTACCTCCAGCCGGAAGATACCGGTCTGCAAATCCGGCAAAGTCAATCTGTGCCGCCCGCCATAAAGCATTCCCTGCCACACTAGCCTGCCTTGTATGTCGTAAAGCCGGGCCGGCAATTCATTCTGTTCACTGTATATGTCGATCTGAAGGTCGCTGGAAAACGGATTGGGGAAAACCCGAAAGCCCTGCGCTGCCTTAAATTCCACGCTGACGATGTGCGAATACTCGAAGCTCCCGTCTAAGTCTACCTGTTTGAGGCGGTAGTAATTCGTGCCGGGAGAGGGGTTTTCATCCAGGGCCCCGTACGCCAGTTTTTCAGTGGAAAAACCGGCTGCTTCAACTTGTTCCAGGTGCTGAAACCGAATGCCGTCGAGTGATCGTTCCACATCGAAATAACTGCTTCCGGCTTCACTGGCAGTGGTCCATACGATGGCTACATCTGCTTGTTGGGGATAAGCGTCAAATGTCAGTAGTTCGACGGGCAGCAGCGCACCCAATTCGACAGCGCCGTTGACAGCAGGAAGGTAATCATCTCCGTTGACATTAAAGTTGGGGGCGGAAGAAGGGTTGAACCCCGGGTCATTTATCTCAAATAAATAGGGGCCCGGACCGATCGGGGAGGCGACGACGGTTGCGATAGTGAGCCAGTTGTTATTTGCCCAATCTTCGGGGAAAAAGAGTGGGGCAGTGTTCAGTTGGTAAATCTGGAATTCGTATGAACCCTGAACGGTTTCTCCGCCCGAACGGATGACGCCATAATTACTTGCCGGGTCGCCCAGGTTCATTCCGTAGCTATTGAGCCATTTGATGCCAAATGTGATATCCAGCATAGCATCAGAAGTGGCCGGACAAGGGTTAGCGGGGTTGATACAGCGCATTTGCACGGCAATGCCGTCATTGTCGGCATTGGTCAGTCTGATTTCATAAGCGCCGGTTATTTGCGCCGACAATTGCCCTTGTACCAACAACAGGCAGCCGATTAAGCAAAAGAAATTTCTTTTCATGACTAATCTGTTTTGAAATAGCGTTCCTTAGGGCAGTTGTTGCATCAGGATATAGTTTGGCGTGGCGATACCTACGTTGAGCAGGACGACCACCCGATCGTTGTTGCCGCCGTTGTATTTTACAAGGCCATCCATGTTGAGGTCTTCGGCAAAGTATCCGCCGACGATGTTGTTGGGGGTAGCGAAACCTACTTTAGTCAAGATTTTCACCCGGTCGTTGCTGCTGCCGTTGTATTTCACGGCGCCGTCCAGGTTGGCATTGCCCGACCACAAGCCCATTACCCCGCCGCCGAGGTTCTTTTGAGCGTTGGCGCCGTAGGTGGCAGTAGCGGTAAAATCTATCGTTACTGCGTTGGCCGATAAGTTCAGGCTATTGGCTGTCATTACACCCAAGTGGTTCCGATGCCTGATGGCCAGGTAAAAATTCCCGGCGGTGAGCCCCTTGAATACCACGGGAGAAGCGCCGTCTACGTCCACGATGTCGCCGTCCCGTTGCAGTAGGGCTGAGCGGGTGGCCACGATGGTATTGTTATTGGTTTTATCTCTGAGTTCGAGGAGCACCCAATCCACGATGGCGTCGTTGCCGGTGGAGCTAAAGACAGCCGCATCGACCCGCTCGGCGCCTCCGCCGCCCAGGTGGGTAAAACCAAGCGCCGTGTAGGGCTCTACGGTGGGCAGCAGGTTTTCAGATCGAAGGGCATCGTTCATTAGCCCGGCGCTGTATGGGCCCTGCAGGAATGCCTTGGGCGAACAGCGCAGCCGGCAGGGGGTGGTTTTCCAGAGTTCCCGGCCATTTTGCAAGGTTTCAGCTATAAAAAACAGAGAGCCGTTTACAGGAGTTAGAAAAGCGGGGCTTGAATTGAGCGGCCCAGGAGAAATATCTTTCACAATGACCGTGCCTGCTTCGGTACCATCGCTTCTCCATAGCTCATAACCATTTATACCCTCGCTTGCGCTAAAGAAAAGCGTGCCGTTGAAATTGGCTAAGTTATGGGGAGCACCCCCACTGGAGCCGGCGTAAATATCTTTGATCATAACCGTTCCGGCTTCCGTGCCGTCGCTTTTCCAGAGCTCGGCGCCATAGACTCCGTCGTTTGCCTGGAAGTAAAGCGTACCGTTGCCATTGGTCATACCAGAAATATTAGCGTTTGCCGTGCCGACCCGAATATCCTTTACTAAAAATGTCCCCGCTTCTGTGCCGTCGCTTTTCCAGAGTTCTACGCCCGTCGTGCCGTCAGCAGCAAGAAAGAAAAGAGCGCCGTTGACATTGGTAAAATTTTGGGGTGAAGCGCTGCCGGCGCCGGGGTAGATGTTTTTGACCAGTACCGTACCTGCTTCGGTGCCGTCGCTTTTCCAGAGCTCATGGCCGTTTGCGCTATCATACGCTTGAAAGAAGAGGACGCCGTTGATATTTGTTAAATATCGGGGATAAGCGCTGCCGGCGCCGGGAATAATATCCTTGACCATGACCGTTCCGGCCTCGGTGCCGTCGCTTTTCCAGAGTTCATACCCACTTGTGTTGTCATAAGCCTGAAAGAAAAGCACGCCGTTGACATTGGTTAAATATTGGGGAGAAGAGCCATTTGCTCCTGGATTGATATCCTTGACCATGACGGTTCCAACTGCCGTACCGTCGCTTTTCCAGAGTTCTACTCCATTAACGCCATTATTGGCTTGGAAGAATAGAATCCCGTTCATGGTAGCGAGATTTGTTATATTTTCATTCCCGCCCGGGTAGATATCCTTGACCAATACAGTGCCGGCCTCTGTTCCATCACTTTTCCAGAGTGTATGAGCATTGGTATTATAATCATAAGCCCGGAAGAAAAGCGTGCCGCCGACATTCGTTAAATATGCAAGGGAAGAACCATTTGTTCCGGGATTTATATCCTTGACCAATACCGTTCCAGCCGTGGTGCCATCGCTTTTCCACAACTCGGCGCCGTTAGTGCCATTTGTTGCGGTGAAAAACAGCATGCCATTTACATCCGTAAGATTGGTAGGGGAAGAGGATCCGGAACCGAAGTAGATATCCTTTACAGGAAAGGTACCTTCCGCTGTACCGTCACTTCTCCAAAGTTCGATCCCGGTTCCGGGCGTATTGGCTGGAAAAAAAAGCGTTGAATTCACCTTGACTGCCTGTCCGGGAGAAAAAGAACTTCCGGGGGTGACGTGGTTGTAAATCATGACCGTACCTGCCTCCGTGCCGTCGCTTTTCCAGAGTTCAGCGCCGTTTAAGCCATCCGACGCCCGAAAATAGAGGGTTCCGTTTGCATTCCAAAATGATTGAGGTTCAGAGCTATAGACGCCGGGATAAATATCTTTGACCAATACCGTTCCGGCCTCCGTTCCATCGGTTTTCCAAAGTTCTTTATCATTGGATGGGCTTGCGGCACTAAAAAAAAGCGAGCCATTGACGTTTGTTAAATATTCTGGTTGGGCGCTGCCTCCTCCGGGATATATATCCTTGACCATAACCGTGCCTGCCTCCGTGCCATCGCTTTTCCAGAGTTCATTACCATTGGATGAGTTTACGGCACTAAAAAAAAGTGTGCCATTGACGTTTGTTAAATATTCCATGAGTTCGCCGTTTCCTCCGGCATAAATATCCTTGACCAGTACCGTACCGGCTTCGGCGCCATCGCTTTTCCAAAGCTCATAGCCATGGGTTGCGTCTTGGGCCTGGAAGAACAGTACCCCATTGACATTGGTTAAATGCCTTGGAGACGAACTGGTTGTTCCCGGATAAATATCTTTGACCATCACCGTACCTGCCGCGGTGCCGTCGCTTTTCCAGAGTTCGGCCCCATTGGTACTGTTATTCCCGCGAAAGAAGAGCGTGCCATTAACATTGGTGAGGTATGCAGAAGAAACATCTTTAACCATGACCGTCCCGGCCTCGGTGCCATCGCTTTTCCAAAGGCCATTGTAGGCCCTGAAAAACAGGGTCCCATTTACGTTTGTTAGATATTCCGGGTTCCCATTACCCGAGCCTGGATTAATATCTTTGACCATGACCGTGCCGGCCGCTGTTCCATCGCTCTTCCATAGTTCTGTCCCGTTGGATGAGGTTTTTGCCTTAAAAAAAAGAACGCCGTTGATTAGGGTAAGAAAGTCCGGGTAGGAAGACTCGTATCCGGCATAAATATCTTTAACCAGGACCGTACCGGCCGCTGTACCGTCGCTTTTCCAGAGCTCGACACCAGAATTGTTGTTATTGGCTGTAAAAAAAAGCGTGCCGTTAACATTAATAAAATGTTGAGGAAATGATTCGCTGGAACCATAGCGAATATCCTTAAGCATGAATGTACCGGCCGCTGTGCCGTCGCTTTTCCAGAGTTCATATCCATTTGTACCGTCGCTTGCAGTGAAATACAAGGTTCCGTTTATATCAATGATATTGTTTGGATAAATACCACTGCCGTAGTCATACATCGCAATATCCTTCACCAAATCGGTGGTTTCCCCCTTCACATCGGGGTCATTATCGTCGCAGTCATCGCTGTTGTTCACATAGCCTGGCGGCGGGTTGCAGGTATAGCTATAAGCTGTGGGGTTACCGAAGCTGTCGCCATCGGCATCGGCAAACCAGGTGGCGGAGAGGCCCTCGTCTGCCTCGCCGTTGCAGTTGTCGTCGAGGCTGTTGCAGATTTCGGTGGCGCCGGGGTGTATGTCGGGGTCTGTGTCGTCGCAATCGTCGGTACCGCTGCTTCCTGCAGCCAGTTCGGAGAGTGCGAAGCCATTGGCGGGCCGCAGGCACTGCACAGTAGAGGAGGCGCCGTAGGTATCGCCGTCGGCGTCGATATACCAGGTTTGGCCGGGGTATTCCAGGGGGTCGGCATCGTCGCAGTCGGTGTTGTCGGCTACATAACCTGAGGGGGCGGTGCAGGCCTGGGTAGTGACGGCCGGGTCGCCGTAGGTGTCGCCGTCGGCGTCGGCATAGAAGGTGGCATACTGCCAATTGGCATCGGCGAGCGTCCACAGTGAGAAGGAGGCGACGCCTGTTATTTCTACCCAGTTTTCAGTCGTGTTTTTGGCGTTAAAGCCCGCGCTAACCCAGGTGGCGCCGCCGTCGTCGCTGCGGAATAACGACAGGTTTGCCTCGGTGACGCCGTTCAGCTCTGCGTCAAAATAATAAAAGCGCAGCGTAGCGTTTAGCCCGCTATTGTTGGTGGGTTGCACTGCGAAGTACCGCTTGATACTTGCATTACAAGGCCCTGTGAAAGCCTGATGCCCCCGCCGGATTGCGGTAGCGCCGAGGTTGGCCGCTGATGTGATTACAATGCCGAGATTGCCCGGATTTACCTGGTTGGGTGCGTTGAGGGCAGCGGTTAATTGTATCTCGCCGTCGGAGGAAGTAAAAATCCGGTTATTTTCACCCTCTGATACCAAAAGCCCTCCGGGCTGCCCCAGCGCGATATGATAACCATTGAGGTCTAAGCTGCCCGATGTAAAAGTCAGATTGCCGTTAATGATAACGTCCTTTTGCAGGACAACTGCTCCCCCAATGCGGTTGACGACCAGGTTGTTGAACGCGTCGGCAGCGGCGCCTGCTAACTCGCTACCCGCTGACGATGTACCCGTGAACTCGATGGCACTGGCGCCGGCGGCGAAGGCGCCGCTGTTATTCCAGTGGGCATCTTTGAGTATGATGCAGGCATTGCCGTTCGCTTTGACATATGCCCCGGAGGTGGTTTTGAAACTGCCCTGCGCCTGTAGGCCAAGTACCGGCAAACAGCAAAACCAGACTGGGAGTATCCATTTTTTCATGGCATTGACTTTTGTTTGCTGCGGCTCAGTATTTGATGATATAGTGGACGTAAGCGTTTTTGGGGCGGGTTTCTGAAGAATATCTGGGAGTCCCATTACCGCCATCCGAAATCGGCCAAGAGGCGTAGTTGTAGCCTGGATTTTGCGAATTACCTGTTGCTCCGCAGGTTACCCCTCCGTCACCCGTATCGGAAGCGGCCGTAGTCATTACTACGTTGTGGTGGTGTCCTTGAAAAGCATCCAATTGATAACTGCCAACATTGTCCCCCGTCTGTCCGCCAGTATATAGGTTAGTTCTGGCGCCTGCGTTGGGATCATTACCGGCCCCATTGTCCCATCCCCTCGGGAAGCGGCCCCGCAGGTCGGGCAGGTTGAAATTCGGCGCGCCGTTGCCGCCCCAGGAGGTTCCGATTACGGCAAACAAAGCGGGATAGGCGGTATTGCTGACCGAGCTGCCATCGCAGGCGAGGTAGCCGGCGGGCACGGCGGTCCCGCCAAATGCCAAAATAGTCCCGACAGGCACGGAGTTGCCTGTCCCTGTTGATAGCTGCGCCCACTCCCCGTTTGTAAAATAGAAGAACGCCTCAATATCCGTATCGAAGACGAGCATACCCTCGGTGGGGTTCAGCGCGCCAAGGGCAGCGCGCTGAGCCGTGGTCATACGGGGGAAAAGCGCGCCTTTCGTAGTGGATTTTACGTCCAGTATGGCATTGGGGTCTGGAGTAGCGTTATCGTCGTTGATGCCGACGTTTTGGGAGAAGGAGACGGAGCAATTAAGGCCTAAAAACAGCAGTAGCACTTTTTTCATAACTAAAATTGAAAAGTGTTGAAGAAAAGTAGTTGTCGTCCGGGAACTTTAGTCTGTGCCTGTACCATCCGCCAGCGGCAGCAACGGAACGCCCCATTTCAGCAAGTCTTTATACATATCTGCATGGATGACAATGCCTGCCGAGGTATAGCCGTGTAGTATGATGACTTTTTTTCTGGCGTCAGTAGTATCTATCCAAATCGGGGCGCCACTGTCGCCGCCAAAGGTGGTCTTGCCAGGCTCATTATACGAGATGATGTTAGGCGTATTTTTATCTAGCTTATTCCTGTATATTGTTCTGGTGTCATATTGTTGGCGCCTTTCCAGTAGTTGAGGTTCCGCCTTTTTTGAAATTGGGTAGCCGACCAGAACAGCTTGCACACTGCTGTCTCTTAATTGCAACCAGGGCAATAGCTCAAAAGGTATTTGTGGGTCGGAGCAGGCGCAGATTTTTTTAGCCATACTATCATCCGGCAATGTAATCAGTGCGTAGTCCCACTGCTGCCGCTTAAGTTGTCGCCGTAGATATCCAAAATAGATGAATTTTTCGGGGATAGATATTTGATCTTTCGAAATAGCCTCAAAGCCAAATGGCGATACGAAATCACCAGTTGCAGATACTGTTGCGCCCGGATAAATACGCAGGTTTTTAGCCCGGCTTACTACATGGGCGTTGGTTAGAATATGGCGCGGACTAATGAAGAAGCCAGTGGCATTTATACTTGTCTCTCCAGGGACATCGTAATTCAAATTGACAACAAAACTGAAAGGTGCTTCAGCGGTGTTCCCGACTTGCCTGAAGGTATGTTTTTTAGGCTCTGACTGGCTGAAGCCTATATAAGGCAGGTATGCCATCAGGTAAACGAGCATGAAAAATTGGTGGGTTCGCATGGTTATTATTTTTTAATTATCTTCGTTGTCCCCAGGTTTGCCTGTATTATCTTTGGCTTGTAACGCATTGAAACTGACATTGATACCTATGCCCATCCAGACACGGCCATCGTAGGTCCAACTCACGCTTTTATCTTTGGCGCTGAGCCAATCCCAACCTACAAATATTCCTATATTGGCATATGGGGTGGGTTTCCACACACCACCCAAAGAGAGCGTCAGCGCCGAAGCGGTTCTATCCTCATTAGCCCCACTGTTGAGTGGGCTTAATTCAATTTTGGTCAATCCTAATCCTAATGAAAAATCGTATTGAGATTGCTGCTGGAAGCGGTTGCCCCAGCCAAAGATGAAATTAGCCTGTAGCGATAGACTGGATTCAAAATCAAAAGTATCACTGCGTTGAAAAAGCCCTCTAAGCCTGTAAGGCACTGAGTAGGCGCCTACTTCAAAACCTTTGAATCTGTTATAAATAGGTCTGGTGAGATTAATAAAATCCTTTTTCGAAAGGGAATACAAATTGGGCTCTTCATCAGCTCCGTAATAGTCAATATTCAGTTGGCTACTACTATCTCCCCAACGCCAATATTTAAAAACGATAGTATCTTCGCCTACTTCAACTACATTGATTTTACGGCCTTTTTTAATATTGAGCTCCCCTGAGCCGGATTTACGCTTTACGTGTGAATGATCTTTCGGTAGTGTAACCAGGAAGCTGTAGTTACCACCCAACTTGACTTCCTGTGCAGATGCCGGTTTAAATACAATACACAGGAGTATTAAAAGGGAGAAAGAAAGCTGATTTTTCATTTGCTTTGATTATAATTTGTTGGCGATCCGGTTAATAACCGGTCATTATCCAAAGCAAATTTCGCCCATCTATTACCCCTCAAGCAATACTCACTACTGAGTAATTTTAACTGCTTCCGGCCAGGGCATTTCCAAAATAAAGGTGGCGCCCCTGCCCGGACTGCTGTCTATGTGGAGGGTGGCCCCAATGATTTGTGTGCGGGAATAAACGGTTTTGAGGAAACTCGACGGCAGCGCAGCCGCGTCAAAGCCGGCGCCATCGTCTTCTACCATAAGCGTGAGTGTGTCTATGGAAGGGTGCAGGTGAAGTGCGATGCGGGAGGGCCGGGCATGCCTGGCGGCATTGAGGATCAACTCCTGGGCGATTCGGAAAAGCGCTACTGAAGTTGAATCCGGCAGCTTGAGCTCATGGTCCGGCAGGTCTAAATGCAAAGGGAGATTCCACGTTTTTTCAAACTGCGTTTTCCACTCGCTCAGGGCCGGGCACAAGCCCAGACGAGCCAATGTGGGCGGCATGAGATTTTGACAGATGCGGCGGTTTTCTCCAATGGCCTGCTGGAGCAGCTCTTGCAAAGTAGCGGCGCCTGTATTAAACTGCGACAACTGCAACTGCATAGTGTACAACAGTCCACCCAGGCTATCGTGTAATTCATTGGCTACCCGGCGACGTTCCTGTTCCTGACCAATGAAAAGCGACATCAGTGCCGTCGCTTCCCGTTCTTGTATGACTTGCCTCAACTCTTGCTCGTGCTGTGCCCGGCTTTGATCCGCGACAAGTTGTACCATGATTTTTTTCTGCCGGAAATTTCGGGCGATCAATCCAGCCAATAATAAACTCATCACTAATGCGACTATGGCGCCATAACTTCTTGACAATTGTCTTTTTCGGATCAGGTTTTCGTTCTCCGCCAATGCAAGTTCTTTTTCTGTTTCTGAGGTCCGGTATTTGATTTCGAGTTCATTTATTGATTTGAGCCGGCTCTCATTTAGCATATAGCTCCTCATTTCGGCGGCACGTTTGCCGTATTCGTGGGCTTTGCGCCATTGCCCCGATTGGTAGTAGCAATTTTGTAGAATAGAATAAAGCGTGGCGGTATTCTCATTCAAATCCAGCCGGTATGTGATATCCAATGCCTGGAAGAGATGTTGAACGGCCTCATCAAAACGGCCCTGTTCCTGCAGAATACCGGCAATACCGATCAATGCGGAAAGCTCCTGGGCGTGATCGCCGGATAATCTGGTCCGGTTTATCAGTTCGGCATATTCCTTTTCAATCAGCCTTTTTTTTTGAATTTACCGGCCACCTGGCCGGCTTTTTCAAAAGCTGCTGAGGCTTCTGCTGTATTTTGCATCAATTGGTAGGCGTTGCCAAGGTTGCGATAACAGCCTTCCAGCGGTCCCCAGCTTTGCGTTTTCTCCCAAATAGCAGCCGCCCGTTGAAAATAGGACACCGCTTCGGCCGGCTGTCCTGTTCGCATGTGAATGTTCCCTATTTGTTGAAAAGTCATAGCCTCATAGTCGGGGTTTGGGGCATGTTTTTCAAACTCGGCCAGACTTTTTTGGTAGTACTGGAGCGCTTTTTCATAAACGCCCTGTCGCATGTAAATCTGGGCGATACTGCCATAACAAATCCCTGCTACGCGCGGTTGCCGGGCTTTTTCAATATGTGGCAGGCCTTTTTTCAGATACTCCAGCGCATCGTCCATGCGCCCCAGCCGTTGTAAAATTCCTCCGGCATTGGTATACGTATTCAATAGCGTGGCTGCATGTTTTGATTTTTCTGCCCGACTACAAGCCGTGGTGATTTCCTCTATCGCCGCATCGGCATCCTGAAAACCCAAATGACTGGCCAATTCAATCCCGATGCGGGCTTTTGCCGTATCAGAAGCGGCCTGCCGGAGTTGCTCCCTGCTCTGCGCTATGTCCTGCTTTAGTTGTTCGGCAGAACGGCCTGGTGGGCGAGCGCCTTGAGCGAATCCGGTTTGGATGGAAGTAATGCCCAACAAGGCGAGCAGAAAGTAGAATCTCACAGGTTTCATGCGTCAAGTGTTGAGTTAAATGCCCGTTTAAGAAATACCATTTTCAATGGCGAACCTCACCAGATCGGCAGTATTTTCTGCCTGAAGTTTGCGCTTCAAATTGCGTCGATGCGTTTGTACGGTAAATTCGCTGAGATAAAGCATATCCGCTATTTCCCGGTTGGAAAAAGATTGCGCAATGAGCCGCAATATCTCTGTCTCCCGATCGGTGAGTTCCTGTTTTTGTTGAAAAGCATCCTGGAAAAGCCCCGGCCCCGGCGTAAATTGCCTTTTGATTTTTTCGCTCAGATAAGGCATTCCGGACATTACCTGCTGCAACGCAATTATCAGTTCTTCTTCCCCGTGGTCTTTTAGCAAATACCCGTCAGCACCCAAATTTAATACCTGCTCAGCCAATTCCGTAGAATGGTATCCGGTCAGAATCAGTACTTTGATACGAGGAAAGCGCTTTTTTACTTCTCCCAAAATCTCTATCCCGTCTTTGCCCGGTAAATTTAAATCAAGCAGAAGCAAATCAGGTCGGGCTGCCGTTACCACACTCAATACCTTCCTGCCGTCATAAACAGTTTCGACAACATCAAATCCCTTGGCTGTGTGAATGATGTTGCGAAGCCCATCCACTACGATTTGATGGTCGTCGGCAATAACAATGCGGCAAGAATCAGGCATGGTGTGAGTACTTCGCTTGTTCAGAGTAAATTTATATCTTTTCTGGTAATCATACCTCTTCGGTCCAAATATTATCAGTGGCCTGCCGCTTATTTATCAGGATAATCCGGAATATTCAACCCCAAATAAATATCCCGCTCGCCTGCCATTAAATCGCCTTTTTGCTCCAGCTTAACCAGCCCGCTACCTGCGCGATTTTCCATCTTTGCCCGATAGCTTGCCGACACCAGGGGGTCGTCGTCAAAAACGATATCGTCGATGTAATACTCGTTGATGTCGTTGGGTTCTTTTATCGTGAGGTGAATGTGGGCGGGGTCGCTCCAATCAGGATAGGCGCCCGGTTTTACCGTATAAATGGCGTACCTCCCCGCTGCGTCGGTTTTTACCCAGCCGCGGATGTAACCGTGGGTCTGACCATGTTCATTGGGAGGCATGCTCCTTTTTATTTCGGGCTTGTGCACGTACCTGCCCCCGGTATCGGTGTGATAATAATAAACTACCACACCAGGCGCCGGCTTACGGGCGCCGGCCTGGTAGACAACCCCTGTGATCAATATTTTTTGGCCTTGTTGGGGCCAACCGGCACTGGTGTCTACTGCGGCCAACTGTTGTGGCTGCCCCTTGTAAAGCCAGTCGCCATTTTCAAATTGGCCGCCGACCACTTTGTTGGTATTTGGCTGGGCGGTAGTATTGCCGCGTTGTCCATGGCAACTCAGGGCCATCAGCGGCAGGATAAGCATTGACATCGTGAAAAGACGATTCGTGTTCATAAGCGAAATGTTTTAATGCAAATATTGCGCGTTAAGTCATTGCTTTTCAATCGAAATGGGGCAAGACGAGTTTATTTTGATGCAAGCCGATGACGCTTTTCGAGGCGAGATTTAAAATCGGCGGCGTACTTTCTGCTTATCCTCAATTCAGCGCCGTCATTCAAGGTCAAATCGTAATCTCCGTTCAACCGGGATTTATAGGACCGGACCATGTCTATGTTCACTATTGTCGATTTATGGATGCGGACAAACCGCTCGCCGTTTACTTTGGCTATTATGGATTTCAGGGTGTCTTTGTAGAGGTATTTTTTGTTTTTGTGGTGGATGTTGATGTAAGGCGGATTGGCAGAAAAATACACAATGTCGTTTGTGTCGATACTCACCCGTCTGTTGTCGGCTTCCGTGACGATAAAAGTGGAAACCCCATTTGTTTGGGGATGCTGATAAAACCGCAATCTGTTTTTAAAATTGATATACAAAATATACGGCGCTGCGTAAATGATCAATAATTGGATGAGATAGTTTGTTAATGCAAATTGAAGCGTTTGCACATACCTGAAAGCTTGATCATAAAAAAGACTGGACAAGAGCCATATCAGGGCCGGATAAGCGAGCAAATGCGCGATAATGGGAATCGCCACAAGTAACCCCTGGCCCGGCACGGTTGTAATTCGCGCGGCCCACACGTATTGCGCATACAAAAGCGGAAGAAAAAGCCCCCAGAATGAACTAAAAAGTAGCGATTCCGAGAAGTAAAAAGCCGAATGCTGAATCTTCGCGTGCAAAAAATCGAGCAAAATAGTCAGCCCCATAGAAAGGAATAACAGGATCAGAAAAAGCAATGATTTTTTGTTTCGCATGACTTTGCCTTGTAGCAGTAACATTTCTCATTGTTTTTTGTAAAAATATTGCTCAAATTGAGATCATTAGAAATGTGGAGCCTGTACCCACCATAAAAACGGGGCGATTCCGAAAAGCCATAAGAGTAGGACAAATCCAAATAAAAGCATCGTGAGACTATTAATTAAACTAGCGCTTCTAGCTGCGGTAGTTACCATAGCGACGAGTGCTTTAGCTCAGTCGGTTGCCTTAAAAGGCGGCCTGAACCTGTCAACCATGCTCATCAAAGACAATGACGATACGTATAGCGACGACTTCAAGTTGATCCCCGGTTTTCTCGTGGGGGCAACGGTTGATGTGACGGTAGCTGGCATTTTTTCATTGGAATAGGGCGCCCTGATTTCTACCTGGGGGTTCAGAATTAACGAAAAAGAAACAAGTGATGGTTACACTATCGAAATGAAAGAAACCATGAACCTCTACTACCTGGAAGTTCCGGTAATGGCAAAACTCACTTTTGATGTGGGCAGTGTTAAAATTAACGGCATACTCGGTCCGTATTTCGGAGTGGGCTTGTTTGGGAATGCTAAACTGGAACTCAGCGGTGGAGGAGAAACCTTCAAGGATGAATATGCGATCCATTGGGGTTCCGATGAAGCAGAAGATGATTTGAAGCGATTAGACTATGGAGCAACCATTGGCGCCGGAGTTGACATCAGCGGCGTACTGCTGGGCGTAACTTATAACTATGGTCTGGCTAATATCTCGGCTTACACCGAAGATGGCGCCACTACTAATAACCGCACTTTAGCCATTTCTGTAGGTTACAGATTTGGCGGTAAATAAACATCAGAAATGGGGTGAACTGAAAAAGTTCACCCTATTTTCCTGCCAGCGCTTTAATTTTCTCCTCCAATTCAAATTCATTGCCGGGCACATAGCCGGAATGCTCATAAACGATATTGCCGTTGGGGTCAACCAGAAAAGTTTGGGGGATAGCCTGGAAATTCATGGATGTCTTGAGCTGTTGGTTGGCGTCGGCGAGGATGATATACTCCCATCCTTTGGATTCCACCAGCGGGCCTACTTTAGCCAGGGCGCGTTGCGTATCGATTGTAATAGCCAAAAATTGTACGTTGTATTTCTCCTGCCAGTCGGGGTAGAGTTCCATCACATTGTCGAGTTCCAGTTGACAGGGTTTGCACCAGGTGGCCCAGAAGCTGATCACAGTGATTTTGCCGCTGTTGGTATAATCCTGAATATTCACGCTTTTGCCATCGAGGGTTTTTACTTCTACTGCCGGTACGCCTTTTTGGGCGAAAGCAGCTAATGAGAAAGCGCTCAACAACAGGGTTAGTACAGTTAATTTTGTATTCATTGCCAATTACAGTTTAATAGTAGAAAGAAAAGATGTTTGCTGAATGACTATTTTTGCAAATATAGCCGGCGATTTGGCCAAAATACGCGAAAATTGCCTTCACGAGGCTATACGTACAAATGTAGACTAAAATTACATCCGTCAGTCACCTTTAACCCGACGGTAACACTTGCCGGCGAGGCAAAACTAAACGATTTTCAATGAAAAACCACTTACTGCTAGTCTGTGTCATTTGCTTAACGTGCTTTTGTCAGTTGGCGTACAGCCAGGAACAAGAATCCGGAGGAGGGCGTATCTCGGGTAGTCTCGAGGCCAACGCCAATTTTTTCATGCGCGACTCGCTGATCGGCGCGGCCAATACACCGCAATACGACCGGCAACTCTACGGCGGCGACGCATGGCTCAACCTCCAATATAGTAATTGGGGCTTTGACATCGGCCTGCGTTTCGATCTGTTTAACAACTCCAACCTGCTCAACCCCACTAGTTCATATACTGATCAGGGTATCGGAAACTGGTTTATTAGGAAGAAAATCAATAAGTTGGGTATTGCGGTGGGGTTTATTTATGATCAAATCGGCAGCGGCATTATCTTCCGCGCTTTTGAAGAGCGCCCGCTACTGATCGACAATGCGCTGGTGGGGTTGCGACTAACGTACGATATCGCGCCCAACTGGGTTGTGAAGGGGTTTACCGGCCGCCAAAAGCAGCAATTCGACGCCTACCGCTCGGTCATCAAAGGTTTTAACCTGGAGGGGTTTGTCACCGGCGATTCTACCTCCACCTGGTCGATGGCCCCCGGCGTCGGCGTGGTCAACCGCACGCTCGACGACGCGTCGATGAATTCGCTGGTGGCTACGCTGAATACGTATCCTAAAGAGGATGTTTTTGTGCCCAAATACAACAACTACGCCTTCTCGGCCTACAATACCCTGCACGCCGGGCCTTTTTCGTGGTATATCGAAGGCGCCTACAAGACCAAAGACGCCATCAACGACCCCTTCGGCGTCATTACGCGCGATTCTGTGGCCGTGGTGGGCGACAAGTTTATCAACCGATCCGGAACCGTATTGTATACGAGCCTGAGTTATGCCGCAAAAGGACTGGGTATCACCCTGGAGGCCAAGCGCACCGAAAATTTCAGCTTCCGCACCCGCCCCCAAGAGCAACTCAACCGCGGCCTGGTCAACTTCCTGCCGCCGATGACCCGCGTGAATACCTACCGCCTCACCGCCCGCTACAATGCAGCTACGCAGGAACTCGGCGAACTGGCCTTCCAGGCCGACGTGCGTTATTCGCCCAACAAAAAGTGGAGCTTTAATGTGAATTATTCCTATATCAACCGCCTCGACAGCGTAAAGCTCTATCGCGAATTTTTTAGCGAAATTACCTACAAATACGAGCGCAAGTGGACGCTCACCGGCGGGGTGCAAATGCAGAATTACAACCAGGAAATCTACGAATTCAAACCCGAAGTGCCCATCGTAGAAACGCTTATTCCTTATCTCGACTTTTTGTATAAAATCGACCGCAAGAAGTCGGTGCGCTTCGAGGCCCAATACATGTTTATCGGCGACGACGCCAAGGCCGGCGCCAGGCAGGACTACGGCGACTGGGCTTTTGCGCTGATCGAAGTCAATTTTGCACCGCATTGGACCTTCACGGCAGCCGATATGTACAACGTCAATCCCGGTAAAAACTCACCCAAAGACGAAAACGGCGAGGGTTTGTCGCTGCACTATCCGCGATTTGATATCTTCTATACCATGAAATCCAGCCGCTTTTCACTCAGCTACGTCAAGCAGGTGGAAGGCGTAGTCTGCACCGGTGGCATCTGCCGACTGGAGCCGGCGTTCAGTGGAGTGAAATTTACTGTTAATACCACATTCTAAATTACACAAGCTATGAAGCGAGTAATATTTTCAATTCTTATCAGCGCGCTTTTATTCAGCGCCTGCGAAGAAGTTCCCCCGGTCATTAACCCCATCATGGGCGGCAATCCTGACGACACCTCGTCAATAGAAGACCAGCAGCGGCAGGTGCTCATCGAAGAGTTTACCGGTGTGCGCTGCGTCAACTGCCCGGCAGGTACGCAGGCTATACAGAGCCTGTTGGGTATTCACGGAGAACAACTGGTGGCCGTGTCTATCCACGCGGGTTTCTTTTCGCCGCCCTACACGCAGAGTCTCTACGATTTTCGCACAACGGAGGGCACAAGCATTCTCAGCTACCTGGGCGAGCCGCTGGGATTCCCCACGGCGGTGGTCAACCGCAAATTATTCTCCGGCGAACAGGATCTGCAACTCGGCCAGTCCCAGTGGGCGGGTTTTATCAGTGAAGAATTGGCCGCGGCGCCCAGCGTAAAAATTGCGATAAACCCTGATTTCAACGCCGCCACGCGGCTGCTGAAAGCAGATATCGAGTTGTTTATTGAAGAAAATATTGCAGAAAGCGACGTACGCCTCAGCGTTATGATCACCGAAAACGGAGTGATCGACTACCAGCTTACCCCTGAGGGCCTCAAGTCGGACTACGTCCACCTCCACGTTTTCCGGGGCATGATGACCAACTACGACGGCAACCCGCTAACGGAACCGCTCGTCGACGGCGCCCAGATCAATCGCAGCTATACGCTTACTTTGCCCGAGGGCTGGGTGGCCGATAATTGCTACATTGTGGCGTTTGTACATCTGGGCGGCGGCTCCAAGGTGGTGTTGCAGGCGCATGAGGTGGAAGTGACGGAGTAAGAGGGTGAGAGTGTGGGAGAATGAGCGTGTGTGACTTGTCCTGAAATATCTCTCACTCTCTCCCTCCCACACTCCCACCCTCTTTTTATTCCACCCGTTTTCCCCAGCCCCATACCTGGAACCCGAAAGTGCCCAGCCAGAAGGCCAGCGCGGCGAAAGACAGGGCGCTCAGGCCGGCAAACAGCTTGGCGTCCTGCATATTGATATTAAAAAGATGGTAGGTGATAAAATCGGTGACCACAAAAACGGTGTGGATACAGAAAAGCACAAACAAGATTCGGACCAGCATGCGCAAGTACAGTACATGCCGCACCGCTTTCGGGTGAGTAGCGGTTTTGCGGCGCTGCCGGATATATCGCGCAGCGAAATACAGGTAGGCAAAAAATGTAGTGAGGTATAAAAATTGCTCTGCCGCTCCAAAAAACGGATTCAGTGGTTGCCTGCCCAGGCCTGCTTTATAAGAAACGGGCATAAAAAACAGGACTAAAAAAAACAAAAATTGGCCGGCGGCCAGGATAAGGTGCTTGCTATCGCTCCAGCGAAAGCGATAGGCGGGGTAAAGCGATAATTTTACATAATAAAAAAGCAGCGGAGGAAAAGCCAGGGTATAATAAATAGGCAGAAATGACCATTCGGGGTAAAATTTATAAAAATGACTGATCACAAATATGCTGTTCAATAACGTGAGCGCTATTGTAGCCAGTAAAGCGCCGTAAAACAAATTGGCCCGGAATTCTCCGGTTTTTTTGAATAAAAACAAAAAACTCATACCCAGGCATTGCATGACGCCTGCCGCCATAAATAGTAACAACAGGTAGAAAAAAATGCTATGTGGTTCCTGACTGGGCATACAAGGAAATTAACCGGGGTATTCCTTTCGCCATTCACGGAAAATGGCGTCGATAGCGGGGTTATCTTCCCAATTGTCGGCAATATCGTCAAGCGCGAAAATGCGTTCAAACAATACATCCTGGGCTTTGCCTTCGGCCAGCGCCTGGCTGTAGGGTACGTGGCTGAAGCTCACCATGGTGTACATCGGGATAAAGTGGTCGGGATATTTTTCGTGTAAATGCGCCGTAATCTGTTTGCGCAACAGAAAATCGGGGTCGGCCACCAGGTCGCGCATTTCGATGAAATTGTTGAGGGCCAGGTCGGCAATGGCGTTGGCGTCGGTTACTCTGCTGCGGCTAAACTCGGGGATAATGCGGCCCCAGTCTTCATTGTATTGACCGGCCATCTCGTCCAGAATCGTGCAATCTTCAAAGCCCGCGTTCATCCCTTGTCCGAAAAACGGTACGATGGCGTGGGCAGCATCGCCCAGCAGCAGACAGCGGCCTGCCGTTTCCCAGGGCGTACAGCGCACCGTAACCAGCGCCGAGGTGGGGTTATTGCGAAAATCTTCGAGCAACGTAGGCATCAGCGGAATGGCATCGGGAAAGTTGCGCTCGAAAAAGCGCATCACCTCGTCGTCAGTGTTCAGCTGGTCGAATGCGTCCTCGCCGCCTTCGAAAGGCAGGAAAAGGGTACAAGTAAAACTCCCGTCGGCGTTGGGCAGCGCTATGAGCATAAAATTGTGGCGCGGCCAGATGTGCAGGGCGTTGAGGTTGGGCATGGCGTGGCGGCCGTCGGGGGTAGCGGGTATAGTCAGCTCTTTGTAGCCGTAGTCGAGAAACGACTGCGAATAGTTGAATCGGGAGCGCTTGAGCATGCTGTTGCGCACGGCGGAAAAAGCGCCGTCGGTGCCGAAAATCAGCGGCGCCTGCTGCTGGATGCGGTCGCCCGATGGAATATGCTCAAATGCCGCGATGTTGTTGTCGAGATCGACGCCCCGGCATTTATAGTCGAAATGAAAATGAACGTTTTCGTAGCGGTCGGCGATGCGCAGCAACTCGAGGTTGAGGCCGCCCCTGGAGACCGAATAGATGGCCTGTCCTTTTTCGCCGTAGGGCTGGAAGGTGAGCTCGCCGTTGAGGCTGTGCATCATACGGCCATACATCGGGATGGCAACTTTGCGGATTTTGTCTTCAATACCGGCCTGGCGCACCGCTTTCCAGCCTCTTTCGCTCATGGCGAGGTTGATAGAGCGGCCGCCGCTGTAGCCCGCAATGCGCATATCGCTGCGTTGTTCGTATACCTCTACTTCGTAGCCGCGCTTGGCCATGAAAATAGCCCAAAGCGCGCCTACCAGACCTCCGCCGGCAACGATTGCTTTTTTATTGGCCGTCATGTGTGAATGGGTTTTATCGGTTAGGAATATTTAAATCATAAAACGCAAGGCGATAAATTGGGTGATGAAGCCCACGAAGTAACCGCCGTAGAGGTCTACCGGCTCATGAGCCTGCAATAACAACCTGCTGGTTCCCACCAACCCTGCTATTACCAACACCAGCATCAGCACGATGTTCATATTGAGCTCGTAGGCGCCGATCCAGGGGGCTTGCAACGTGAAAGTGTCGTAGCTGAACAGCAACATCGTGATGATCACCATTCCCGCCAGGCCGCCCATACCTACCGCATGCGCGCTGATTTTTCGGAAAATATTGAGGAAAAAAGATACAAAAAGCGCAATGACCGCCCCCAGCAGAAACGTGGTATAAGCCGTAGGAATAAGCGAGTTGTTCAGAAAGTTGTAAAAAATCCACAGGTAAAAAACGCCGGTGATGATGTAAGGGCCGATGCGTTCGCTTTTGTCGCGCATTTCCAGACTGTCGATCATGCCCAGCAGTCTTAACAAAACGATGGCCGTGCCCGGAATGAAAAAAGTAGATATGAAAATGCGCAATAACAGCATTTTTCCCGCCTCTTCGCTAATGCTATTGACTCCAAACAGGTAGGGGTTGACCAGCAGTAGCAGGGCCATCATGTAGGTTGGCATCAACAACGGATGAAAGAGTATTGAAATTACATGCGCAAGCGTGCGGAGCATATCAGCCCTTTTTGGTGTAAATTCGACGTGCAATATACGCAAACTTTGAAGACAAGGTTATCTTTGGGTGGTCAGTTGTAGGTTGTAGGTTCTAGGTTGTAGGTTCTAGGTTGTAGGTTCTAGGTTCTTTTATGTTTAGTAACGTACAACCTACAACGTACAACCTACAACGTACAACTACAACGTACAACCTACAACGTACAACCTACAACCTACAACCTACAACCTACAACCTACAACAACCCATGACCCTCCCCGATTTCATGCAAACGCAATTATTCCGCTTCGGCGACCTGATCGTTACCGTTGGAGACGTTGTAGCTGGGGGCTTAGCCCTTATCGCTATCATGATCGCCGGTTATTGGCTGATGACCACGCTATTACCTCGTTTTTTCAAGGGGTCGCGCGTAGATGCCCCCGACAGGCGCCGCATCAGATTGTCGGCGATATTGGCGCTGTTATTCCTGATTGTCATGGCCGTTATGCGCAGCTCGGGTATCAACCCCGAGTTGTGGCGCGTTGGCGAGCGGGTGCTTCGTTTGTCGCTGGTAGCTGAAGTATTGTTTATCCTGCAATTGGCCCGGCTGCTCGACACCATGATCGAGGTGATCCTGTCGAAAAAGTACAAGCGGCGTCACCAACAGGATGGGGTCGTAGAAGCGCGCAGCACGCGGGTGGCGCGGCCTTTGTTGTATACCTTGGCCTTGTTACTGCTCGTGCAGCAATTGGGACTCAATTTTACCCTGTTTTCGTTTAAAAGCGGCGGCGACGTCATCGAATTTAAATTATCAAAAATCATAATCGCCGCTGCAGTAGTCTTCGGCGCTCGCCTGGTTTACTGGTTTATTACCCAATTAGCGCTGTACACCTACTACCGGCGCCACCGCATCAACGAAGGCTCGCGTTATGCCGCAAACCGGTTGCTAGCCTATTTTATTTATACGGTGGCGGCGCTGATGGCCCTGGAAATGCTGGGCGTGCGCCTTACGGTGATCTGGGGCGGAGCCGCAGCCTTGCTTGTCGGCATCGGCCTGGGCCTGCAACAAACCTTTAATGACCTCATCTGCGGTATTATCCTGCTTTTTGAAAGAACGGTCGAAGTAGGCGATGTTGTGGAAATGGACGGCATGGTGGGCTCGGTCAGGCAAATCGGATTGCGCACCTCCCTGGTCGAAACCCGCGATAATGTTACGGTCATTGTGCCCAACTCCATGCTCATCACTGACAAGGTGATCAATTGGAGTCATTTCGACGATAAAGCCCGCTACAGGCTTGGCGTGGGGGTGGCCTATGGAACGGACACCCAGCTCGTCAGGCAGTTGCTGCTCGATATAGTCAATGCCAACGACTCCATACTGGCGGAACCAGTGCCCATTGTACGATTGGTTGAGTTTGGAGAATCTTCACTCGACTTTGAGGTGTTGTTCTGGACCAGAGACCTCCTCGAAATTGAAAATATTCGCAGCGATATCCGATTTGAAATTGACCGGCTTTTTCGCGAGCACCAAATTTCTATTCCCTTTCCGCAACGGGATGTATGGGTGAAGGAATTGCCTCTAATACCTCCTGCCGATAAGTAACGATGGCATCGGCCAGCGCCGGATTGCTTCGGTGCAGGTTGCGCCAGCGCATCCATTGACGCATGTGCCCCAGCCTTTTGGCATAAATACGCGCCCACCAGCCGAAGGGCGCCAGACTCAGCAAATACAACAGCGGCCAGGGCGATGGCAATAGCCAGGCCGCCAGACGGTATTGCAAGTAATAAAATAAAGGAAAGGTGAGTACGCCAAAAGATATCTTGACGGTAGAGTCGTAACCCACGTAAAATTTGAACACCTTAACGAGCCATGCCGGAATACTGGCAGGCAGCCAATTGTTTATCCAGCCCCATACATACGTCGGCCATGCCAGTACCAACAAGGCTTTATCTGTCCATTTCGGGTGGCGCTTCTGGATGATGCGCTGCATAGCTTCCGGTAAAATACCAGCCTGAGACAGCGCTCCGGCATATGCAACTACTTTTTTTTCCAGGTGGTGATACGCGCTGAGATCGCTTTTTTTCAGCAATCGAAGGTCGCTGATGAGCTGGCGGGTTTTGTAAAAACGATCAGCCGCACTCAGGTTGATGGGTAAAAAATACTCCAATTGCCGTACCAGACTGTCTTCTCGGTCATCATGCGTATCGATGATCAGTTCGCGCAACCGGTCTGTCAGGTCAGCCGTCATGCGACGCACAGCCTCCACGGGGTCGCTAAGGTACAAATCGCCGTAGTCGCTGACCCTGAGGTGCTCGCCCGCCACCAGCGTCACCTTGCTGCCCGAGTGGTCGGGGCGGTCGTAGTTGATGCCGACAGGCAAAATGGTTATGCCCGCATTAAATAAAGCCGCCTTTTCTGCTGAAAGCGTAATACGAGCAGTGCCGGTGCGCAGCGGCCGCAGTTTGCGCTCGATATAGCTGCTGCCCTCCGGGGCGATATACATGACGCCGCCGCCCAGCAGGTGTTTTTCACAGCGTTCGAATGACTCGTTGTTGTCGATGGTCAGCTTGGTATAATCCGTTTGCCGCTGGATGGGCACGCAATACAGCGTATCAAACAACCAGGCCATAAAGCGATTGCTGTACAGACTGGCATTGGCCAGGAAAAATACCTGGCGGTTGACGTTGGCTGCGGGTAAAATAGCGTCCAGCATGGTATTGGGATGATTCGACACCACAATTGCGGGGTTGTCAAACTTCATGTAGTGCGGGTTGACGATTACCGTTTCGGGATAATATACTTTGAGCGCCAGCCTGATAATTTGCTTGAGAACGGCATAAAGGCCGCGTAGAAATGGGTTCAAGGTTACGCTTTGAAGTTTAACAGAAAATCTTTGATATCGTGGTCGAATCGGGGGCCGTCGGCATCGTGGAAGGCCACTTCTATCGGCAGTGCAAATATAGGCAACGCATGGTCCGCAAAAAAGTCGCGGTGCATTTCCAGCCTGACGGCGTCTTTTTCCGTCGTGAGCACAATTTTTCGGGGGGCAGAGAGGGCCTTGTAGGCGCGCACCAGGTTTTCCACGTCGTCGGCATCGAAATAGTGGTGGTCTTCGTATTCCAATACATGCGCTACGGCAACGCTGTCGGCCAGGTAAGCCATGAGATAATCGGAGTTGGCAATGGCGCAAATCAGCAATACCTCCAGGTCGGGTTGCAACGGCGCCGCCACGGAGGGCTCAAAAATGTGATAGGGCGTGCCGTAGCGATAGTAAGAAAAATAAAGTCGCTGGTGCGGCAGCGGTTCTATCTCCTGGGCCATGGCCGTCCGCTGATCGGCGGTTAACACCGGCGGGCATTTGGTGACGATGATCATGTCGGCGCGTTCATATGCGGCGCGCCATTCGCGCAGTCGCCCCGCCGGCAGCAGGTAATCGCGGGTAAAAGGTTTACCGAATTCCGTCAGCAGAATATTCAAGCCCGGCTGTACTGCCCTGTGTTGGAAAGCGTCGTCGAGCAAGATGAGCTGTATTTCCGGGGCGCGGCCCAGTATACGGGGAATGGCAAAAGCCCTGTTTTCACCCACGGTGACCATGACATCGGGGAATTTCCGCTTGAATTGCAGGGGTTCATCGCCGGTGTCTTCGGCGCTCATGTCTTCTTTCACTACCAAAAAGCCGGTAGTTTTGCGCCGGTAGCCCCTGCTCAGCGTAGCGATCTCGATGTAGTCTTTGAGCAAGCGCAAAAGGTATTCAATGTGCGGGGTTTTACCGGAGCCGCCCACCGACAGGTTGCCCACCGATATGACTGGCAGGTTGAAATGTACCGACTTCAGCAGCCCGACGCGATAGAAGAAATTGCGCAGCCCCACCGCTATGCCGTATAGCAGCGCAAAAGGCGACAATAGTATTTTGACAAGCCATTCCTGTAACATAGCGGCAAAGGTAAGGTTATGCAGGCAAGCGGTCAAGCGGGAGGGCGGTATTCACTGCGAAAAATCATTGGAATGACGCACACTGATGCTTATTTTGTAGCGATAAATAAACGCCGCCCATGTCAACAACTGATCTACGCCCCCGTTTTCAGCAGTTTGTGGCTATGCCGCCGGCCGAAGTACAACGCCGCCTGCAATCTGCGCTCGATGCGCACAAAGACCACGTAAGAGGTTCAGTGTATGAGCAATACGCCGTATTGTCCATCCCGGTTGAGGAGCAACACTTCTGGTCGCCCCGCCTTACCATTACAATTGAAGCCAGAGAAGGCGGCTGTATGCTACGCGGATTGTTCGGCCCCCAGCCCTCTATCTGGCTGATGTTTGTTTTCGGCTACGGCATTATCGGCTTTATTTGTATGGTGGCGGCTATTATCGGGTTTTCACGTATGAGCCTGGGAATGTCGGCCTATGAGTTGTGGATTTTACCCGTCGGCGCCGTATTAGCCGCCGTTATGTATGCCGGCGCCCAAGCCGGCCAACGCCTGGGCAGGGAGGAGATGGAACGCATTTATGTGTTTATGGGGCAGGCACTGGCGGAGTGAGTTGTGGGTTGTAAGTTGTAGGTTGTAGGTTGTAGGTTGTAGGTTGTAGGTTGTAGGTTGTAGGTTGTAGGTTTGTGTTTGCCTAAAATAGCTTGAC
>DAINSQ010000015.1:0-5441 GCA_036741235.1 Saprospiraceae bacterium
ACCTCCTTGCAGTCGGTACGGGACTCACTTCGTTCGCATCAGCACATCAGCACATCAACTTATTTTTTTACCTCTGCCAGCGGATTGGGTTTGCGCAGGAGTGCCAGCGCTTTTTTGATCATCTCGTCATCGGCATTCCAAACGGTATAAAAGCCGTCTTCACCGAAGAGGTGCTTGGCCATACGCGCCTTGATCAGGCGTTTGATCTCTGTTTTGCAAATCTCATTTTGGCGGGCATTGAGTTTTACGCCCTGACTTTTGGCGTAAGCCAGAAAATCATTCCAAATTGCTTCAGTGGGAGCATAAGAGCGTTTAAACTTGTCGAGATTATACGATTTGAAACTGCTTTTTTGCTTTTCCATCAACCGGAACACGAATTGCGGGATATGCTGCCGCAATTCGGCGTAATAGTCGTTGGTCAGGATGGAATCCATAGGCACAAAGACATCGGGCGTGATACCGCCGCCGCCGTATACCACGTGGCCTTTAGCCGTATAAAAGCGGGTCGTATCGGCGAGTTTTGACAGGTCGCCTTTGTATAATTCACCGGAGGCATAGCGGTCTACTACCTCCTCGTCGTAATTGTTGTTGTTGCGGTAGGGTTTCTGGATAGAGCGCCCTGAAGGCGTATAATAGCGGGCCACGGTAAGCCGCAGCGCCGACCCGTCGCGAAGCATATACTGCTCCTGTACCAATCCCTTGCCGAATGAACGCCTGCCGATAATAATGCCGCGGTCCTGGTCCTGAATGGCGCCGGCGAGGATTTCGCTTGCCGAAGCCGAGCCCTCGTCAATCAACACGGCGATATCGTCAACATCAAAAAATGGGCGACCGGTGGTTTCGTAGTCGGCCCGGTTCACCGCGCGGCCTTCCGTATACACCAGCAGTTTCTCTTTGTCGCGGAAAAACTGGCTCAGGATATTGGTTGCCTGCTGCAGGTAACCGCCGGGGTTGTGGCGCAGGTCGATCACCAGGTCTTTCATGCCTTTTTTGGTCACCAATTCCTCAAAAGCTTTCATGAATTCTTCATACGTCGTAGCGCTGAAGCGATTGAGTTTGATATACCCTGTTTTATCGTCGAGCATCATACTGATATCCACGCTGTGCATGGGTATCTTATCGCGGGTGATATTGAAAAAGCGCAATTGTGGTTCGTTACTCCGGCGTATGCCGACCTTTACGCGGGAGCCTTTTTCGCCGCGCAGCATATCTACTATGTCGCGAGACGCCATATTTTGACCGGCCACCACCGAATCGCCGATCATCACAATCTTATCGCCGGCGATCAATCCGGCGGCTTCCGAGGGGCCGTCGGCCAGGGGAGCTACCACGACAACCGTGTCTTCGAGGATGATAAATTCCACGCCGATGCCTACGAAATTGCCGTCGAGGTGTTCATTAACCTCCTCCACTTCCTCCGCGGGGATGTAGCTGGAGTGCGGGTCCAGGTTTTTTAACACATTATCGATGGCCTCCTGGATCAACTTTTCGCGGTCTACCTCATCCACGTATTTGGCTTCGATATAACGCAGGAGTTCCTCGATTTTTCCCTGCCCGATCGACTCGGCCGGGTCGCCTTCCGACTGTTCAATGGCCAAGGCGGGCGCGGTGGACTGCATCTTCATGCCGATGAGCATACCGGTGACCAATACCACCGAGAACAACAGTGGAAACCATATGTAAAACCTCGAAGGTCCGGCTTGTTGGTTGTTTGAAAACATGTTTGTTTGGTAAATTCCTATTAACTACAAATCTACACCAATTTATGTTGGATAAAAAACCGGTTTTTTTGCCTTTGCCGCCCTGTTGCGGCTAATTCCAAGCATTTTTATTATTATTGCATACAAAATGGCATATTTCTCAAATTACAATAACAGCGAGGGGCTATTGATTTAAAATAGTAAAAAAACGTTCCCTTCTGTTAAAAATGTTAAACGCAGGCTGGTTATGAGCAAAGCGAAGGAGATTGACAAGCTCGACAGGCAAATCTTATCTATGTTGATGCAAAACGCCAAAAAGGCGTATACAGAGATCGCCCAACAGCTATTCGTTTCGGGCGGCACCATACACGTGCGCATGAAAAAGCTGGAGGATGCCGGTATTGTAAAAGGTTATAGCCTGGACGTGGATCACGGCAAACTGGGTTATGATATCTGCGCTTTTCTGGGCATTTACCTCGACAAAAGCTCCTTGTACGACGATGTTTCGAGCGAATTGCAGAAGATTCCAGAAATCGTAGCCGCACACTATACTACGGGTTTGTACAATATTTTCGCCAAGATCATCTGCCGCGATACCGACCACCTGCGTGAGGTCCTTCACGATAAAATTCAAAAGATTGCAGGTATTCAACGCACCGAAACGTTTATCTCCCTGGAAGAAAGTATCAACAGACCGCTGTTTATCGAGGAGACGGAGGAAGAGGGGGAGTAGGGGAGACTGCAAACATGCGCTTAGCGATTTTTGACTACAAACAACACATAATCAAACACGCGGCCTTTTTTTAGCAGCCGGCTGGAGCGTATATCCAGGCTTTTTTCGGCCAGCATTGCGGCATAGTCGGCCTTATCGTGCTGGTGGGGATGCAGCAGGTCGGCCTGGAACAGGCGAAAGATATACTTGAGCATGGCGTAGCGGTGCACATCAACGCTGAGAACCAGGATGCCGCCGGGCGCCAGCGCGGCGCAAAGGCGGTCTAGCGCTTCTGATAGCTTATCGACGTGATTGATGGCGTTGAGGCAAAAAACATAATCGTATTTTTGTGCGGTATCCAGTGTTTCGAGTGGTTGGGACAGGAAGCGCACATGTGGAAAGCGGGCGGGTTTAAAAAAATCGAAATACTGCCGGTATTGATCCAACAGCGGGTCGAGCGCATCTACCCGGCAATCGTCGAGGGCAATAAAAATGCCGGCCGGGCCGCAACCGGCGTCGAGTACGCTGCTGCCCGCGGGAGGGTGGATGCCGGCGTCGGCCAATACGCGCTGCCAATAAGCCCGTTTGCGCGCGAGATAATCGCCGTGACCGGTTTTGCCCAGGTAAGCCCGCCACCAGCGCAATTCTCCCCATTGAGCCAATCGCCAACGCAAGTTCATGCCGCTATTAAACTTTGATTAGTGTATCTTTGTTGTTGACGCAAAATTAATCGTTTTATCATGCTGTTTGCCATTGGTACCAGGGTTCGATTTATTCACTCCAACGACGAAGGGGTAGTGACCGGTTTGCTAGGCGACGGCATGGTCAACGTTTTGCTCGACGATAATTTTGAAATACCCGCTTTTCTCGACGACCTCGTGCGCGCCGATGAAGAACGCCCTACCGTAAAAGCCCGCATTGTGCCGGGTAAGCAAGACAAGCCGGCTCCCGCACCCGAGCGCCCCCAGGCCGAAAGTCAGTACACCATCATCAAAGGCGCCGGCATACAAGTAGCTTTCGACCCGGTGATCAGAAACGACGCCAATGCCGAAAAATACCTTATTTATTTAATTAACGATACCAATTACGACGTACTGTTTACCTACGGCCTGTCGCTCGAAGGCCAACTCAAAAACCAGCACAACGGCAAGCTCAACGGTATGTCGACCTACTTGCTGGGTGAACTGCGCTTCGACGACCTCAACGATACCCCCGAAGTAGACCTGCAATGCTGGCGCATCCTTACCGACGGCACCGGCCCGCGATTGCACAAAAACCTGAAAATAAAGCCCAAGCAATTTTTCAAACGCCTCGTTACCGCTCCGCTGCTCAATAAACCGGTACACCTGTTTCGCGTCATTGAGAATCTAAAAGAAGGCGCTACGCGCCAGATGGAAGGAGAAGACCTGCGCTCCTACACCAAGCGCAAGGCTAAACCCGTATACAACGACCATGAGGAGACGCTCGACCGGCACGAGGTGAAAGAACTGGCCGAGTTCATCCCCGAGCTAGACTTGCATATCGAGCAACTGGTAGAAAACCCGCACAAGCTGAGCAATGCCGAAATACTGCATATCCAGCTCCGTCATTTCGACGCCTATATCGACAAAGCCCTGCGCCTGGGCATCAAGCGCGTTTTTGTAATCCACGGCATTGGCAAGGGCCGCCTGCGCGACGCCATCGCCACCCGCCTGCTGCGCCTCCCCGAAGTAGATACCTTTAAAAACGAATACCACCCCCGCTACGGCTATGGGGCTACGGAGGTGATCTTTTTGGGCTGAGGTGTTTCTTTTTGGGGTTGCCGCGTTGTACTTAAATAGGACTGTTGGACTATTGGACTTTGGGACTATTAGACATTATCCAACAGCCCAACAGTCCAACAGTCCCAAACCCAATCGCCCATGCGTATCCAGATTATCATTGCTGCGCTGCTGCTCACAACAGCCGCCCAAAGCCAATCCCTCCGCGATTCCCTGATATTCATCAAATCGGGGGAGGTTTATTTCGATTTCGGCAAAGCCGATATCCGCCCCGAGGCCGATTCGGTGCTGCACTTGTTTGCCGCCGAAGCCCTCAAATCGGCCAACAGCCGCTTGTATATCACGGCGCATACCGACGCCATCGGCAGCAACGAGAGCAACCGGCTACTGTCGCAGCGCCGCGGACAAGCCGTAAAAGACAGCCTCCTGGCCCGCGGCGTGCCCGCCGAACGGCTGGAAATCAAAGAATTCGGCGAAGAACGCCCCCAGGCTACCAATGATACAGACAAAGGCCGGCAGTTGAACCGGCGGGCGACCATCGACTTGTATCGCAAACTTCGGCTGACGACTTTCGAGGGTAATATAGTGGATTCGATCAGCGGCAAAGGCATCGCCGCCGATGTGCTGATTAATACCGGGCTGTGGCGCGACTCCGTGCGCACCGATAGCAGCGGCTACTTCCGGGCGCCGCTGCCGCTGGGCGCCACTGTAACCGTTGACGTTTTCGCCCCCGGCTATTTTTTCGATACCCGGCAATTCAAGGCCGATAACCCCAAAATGAAACCGCTGACCATCCCCCTCGACGATATCCAGCCCGGAGATATGGTGGATATCAAAAACTTCTATTTTGTGGGCAACCAGGCCATCCTGCTCGAAAGGTCAAAACCCGAACTGCCCAAACTGCTCAAGTTTATGCAGCTCAATCCCGGTATGAAAGTGGAGATCGCCGGCCACGTCAATCACCCCAACCTGCCGCCGGTGACGGTCGACTCCTGGGAGTACGGCCTGTCAGTACGCCGCGCCAAACTGGTATACGATTATCTGATCGACAATAAAGTCGAGGCCGCCCGGCTCAGCTATAAGGGCTACGGCAATTGGCAGATGCGCTACCCCAAGGCCAGGTCGAACAGGGACCAGGAGCTCAACCGCCGGGTGGAGATCCGGGTGCTGGAGACCGGGGAGAAGCTGGGTAAAATCGGGAAGGACGGATATTGAGGGGAGGGTGGGAGTGTGAGAGGGTGGGAGTGTGGGAGTGTGGGACATCCCACT
>DAINSQ010000015.1:5524-44895 GCA_036741235.1 Saprospiraceae bacterium
ACAAAGTGCCGCGCAGGGCCTGTTCGCGTTCGATAGATTCGAAGAGGGCTTTAAAATTGCCTTTGCCGAACGAGCGGGCGCCTACGCGCTGAATAATCTCATAAAACACCGTGGGGCGATCCTGCACCGGTTTGGTGAAAATCTGGAGCAGATAGCCCTCCTCGTCGCGGTCGATGAGGATGTTGAGGCGTTGGAGCTCCTGGAGGTCTTCCTTGATCGCTCCGACTCGCTCCGTTACGGTTTCGTAATAGGTATCGGGCACGTAGAGGAAATCCACGCCGTGTTTGCGCAGGTAATTCACCGTATAGATGATATCGTCGGTAGCCACGGCGATATGTTGCACGCCGGCGCTGCGGTAGAAATCGAGGTACTCTTCGATCTGCGATTTCTTGCGCCCCTGGGCCGGTTCGTTGATCGGAAACTTAATATAGCCATTGCCGTTGGAGACCACCTTGCTCATCAGGGCGGTGTATTCGGTAGAGATGTCCTTGTCGTCAAAAGTCACCAGCAGTTTAAAGCCCATCACATCCTGGTAAAACTGCACCCATTTGTTCATATCGCCGAGGTCAACGTTGCCGACGCAGTGGTCAACGTATTTGAGTCCGGCCGATACGATCTCCATTTCGCTTTTTTTGGCCACAAAACCGGGCATAAAAGGGCCGTTGTAGGCGTGGCGTTCAACGAAAGTATGGATGGTTTCGCCGTATGTTTTGATGGCAGCCGTTTTGATCCAGCCGTGTTGGTCTTCGAGTTTTTGGACCGGGAAGGCCGATTCTGCGCCGCGTTCGAGGGCGGTATGGTAGGCTTCTTCGGCATCGTCAACCCAGAGGGCCAGCACTTTTACGCCGTCGCCATGTTTGTGCACGTGGTAGGCCACTTCGTGATCGGGGCCCAGGGCGGAAGTGAGCACCAGCCTGATCTTGTCTTGCTGCAAAACATAAGAGGCACGGTCGCGCACGCCGGTTTCGGGGCCGCGGTACGCTACCAATTCGAAGCCAAAGGCCGTTTGATAGTAGTGCGCCGCCTGCTTGGCGTTGCCTACGTAAAATTCGATGTGGTCGGTACCTTTGATGGGGAAGGTATCCTGTTCGACCGTTGTTTGTTGATCGGTTAAGGTATGCATTTTATTGAGGGTTTATGAAGGTTTATGAAGGTTTATGAAGGGTTATGAGGGGTTATGAGGGGTTATGAGGGGTTATGGAGGGTATAGACTTTCATCAACCCTCATCAACTTTCATAACCCCTCATCAACCTTTTACGCTATCCAGCTCTTATAATACTCCTGGTCTTCCACGTTCATAGCGTAGTCTGTCAGTTGCAAGGGGCGGAAAGTATCTATCATCACGGCCAGTTCCTGGGTATCCTTGGCGCCGATACTTTTTTCGATCGTACCGGGGTGTGGGCCGTGGGGGATACCGCCGGGGTGCAGGGTAATTTGCCCGCGCTCCACATTTTTCCGTCTCTATATTTTCCCATCTACTTAATACTCCCCCTGGTCTCTTTCTTTTTTGCGGTGGTTGTTGGGGGCGGGGATAGCCAGGGGGTGGTAGTCGTACAAACGCGGCACAAACGAGCAGATCACAAAATTGTGGCCGTCGAAAGTCTGGTGAACAGGCGGCGGCTGATGGACGCGGCCGGTGATGGGTTCAAACTGGTGGATCGAAAAAGCATAGGGGTACGTGTAGCCGTCCCAGCCCACTACATCAAACGGATGGTTGAGATAGTAGTAGGGGTACATCATGTCCTGTTTTTTAATATAAAACAGAAACTGTCCTTGTTCGTCGTGGGTTTCCAGGTCGGTGGGTTTGCGGATATCGCGTTCGCAAAACGGGGCATGTTCGAGCAGTTGTCCGAATTGGTTGCGATAGCGCTTGGGCGTGGTGATGGGGCCGTGCGACTCCACGATCAGCAGGCGGTTGTCGGGCGTGTCGAAGTGCAACTGGTAGGTAGTGCCGCGGGGAATCACCACATAGTCGCCGTATTCGAAGCGCAGCTTGCCGTACATGCTTTGCATATAGCCGGTACCTTCGTGTATGAAAATCACTTCATCGGCGTCGGCATTTTTGAAAAAATAGTCGGTCATGCTCTTACGCGGCGCTGCCAGGATGATCTTGCAGTCGTTGTTGACCAACACGGGTTTGCGGCTTTTGAGGTAGTCGTCTTCGGGCGTCAGCCGGAATCCTTTCAGGCTGCGGGGTTTGAGTTGTTTGTCAAACACCACATTGGGCGCAACGCTGTAGGGGTCGCCCACCTGAACGATCTGCGTGGGCGGGTTGCAATGGTACAATATGGAGTAGGTATCGCTAAACCCTTCGGTAGAAAAAAGCTCTTCCTGGTAGAGACTGCCGTCGGGTTTGCGAAACTGAATATGCCGCTTGTGCGGAATTTGGCCTAGGCTGTGGTAGTGCATAATAGCAATGCGATTTTTATCGGTTATTCGTTAATATTCTCAAAAACAGCATCAAGGATATTGACCAACTCGCCGAGTTTATCCCGGGAGATGCCCTGCCAGGCTTTTTTTCTGGCGGCGTTGACAATGGGGGTTACTTCTTCAATTTTGGCGCGGCCCTGGTCGGTAAGCGATACCCGAAACTTGCGGCGGTCGTCGTCGTCGGTTTCACGCACGGTAAGTCCTTTTTTGCACAATAAGTCGAGAATACGCGTTACCGTGGGCGCGTCTTTGAAGCTGGCCCTGGCAATATCGAGCTGGCTCAGCCCTTCGTGTCGTTTGAGTAAATGCAGAATAACCCATTGATCTACAGTAATATCGGCCGCTGCGTTGTTGAGTTGTTCCTGAAAAAATTGCTTCATGCGCTTGGCGGTGCGCTCCAGTACAAAACCCGGTATTTCAATCTGCGCTTCCGGTTTGATGGATTCAGTATAGGGTACCATGGGGTAGATGGATTGTTTGTGCAAAAATAATTAGTGTAGCAATAATTTCAAAATGTTTTTTTATAGCTGTAGGTTGTAGGCTTGTTTATAGGTTTATGAGTTTATAGGTTTACGCAAAGTCGCCGTTTCGACTCCGCTCAACGACCGGCAAAGGTTGAAAAGGTCACAAAGTCGCACGGTCGCACGGTCGCACGGTCGCACGGTCGCACGGTCGTCAATTGCCGGAAAATTCATATATTTGTTGAAAACAACACTATGCGCCCCTTATCCCTATTGGCAGTACTACTGGTTGCTTTATTTTTTCAGTGCAAAGCGCCTGTGCCCAATCTCGGCGGCTCGCGTTGGAAAGTGATTGAATTGCACCCGGATGGTCAGACTACGGCTTTGTTGCCTACAAAAGACTACATCCTGGAATTCAAAACCGATGCTACGTTAAATATCAAACTTGACATCAACAACTGTTTCAGCGGTTACGCCCTGCCGGAGGCCGGAAAAATCAACATCAGCCCGCTGGCATGCACCAAAGCGTGTTGTGACAGCGATCTGGCCACCCAGATTGCCCGCTCGCTGCAATTCATGACGGCATACAGCATCAAGGACGATCGGCTGGAGTTGAAAGGAACGGACAGACTGGTACTGGAGCGACTGTAATTTGCAAACTGTTATTTTCACTGTTTCTGATTTAACCGGCGTTCATTTGCCTTTAGCGCCCGGCGGTTGATCTCATCGGGTAAATTCCAGGACAGCCAGGTAGACGAGGACAGCTTGCGCTCAAAACGCTCCCGCTTGAAATCCAGTTGAGTTTCATAATAAGAGGTTTTCGGTATCAAAGCCGTTTCCTGTTGCAGGATATACAAATTTTTATCCGACAGATCGTTGATCAGGTACGGCATATCCAAATTATCGCGGGTATAACGCAGATTGTAGCGGGTGATGAGCGCATCCCAATTGAGTATGGCGCAAAACAACCATATAGCATACCAGGCCCAGGTATTGGTATGCATTACAAAATAAAGCGACTTGCGGTCGCGCACTTTGATATACAGCGTAATCAGCCCAATAATAGTAAGCAGTAAAAAGACGAGTACGCCTATGCGCTTGTACGCCAGTCCGTACCCCGCAATGTAGTGGTAATTGCGAGCGCCAACCGATAAAGCCAGCAGGGTGTTTTGGGCCAACCAGATCATGGCGGCGGTTTTCAAGGGGCCGTTATGGGGGTAAAAATTAAGTTTATCCCAAAAAATTACCACAACAAAAAAGGCGGCGACCAGAATCGAAAATATCAACAAATAGGTGCCGATATGTACAAAATCACTCAGTGCAGCAGGGCTTTCGGGTACTACTCCCCACCAGACCGTAGCGACATCGGTGAGGTTGACCGCTAAAAGCAATAGGTTGAGACTGATGAGGGTATAAAACGAAATTTTATAGTACTGTTTAAGCAGCATCATGCTGTTACCCCACCAATATTTCACTCGTACGCGTTTCAGATCGGGATGCAAATAAGCTTCCCAGGCCTCCAGTTTGTTTGCCAGAGGATTAGCGCGGCCTATCGCGTAGACAATCGACGCTCCCAGTAATGCCAATATAATGCGTCCGCTCGGCCAATTCCATGCAGGCCAATGGGGAAGCGATGCAATAATGTTGTCTACTAACGCAGCGAAAGTATTATTAGACCAATAGTACAGCCACGAAAAAAACAAAACAGAAAAAGCGGGAATAGCGATCAGCAACGCCAGATTCCATATTGAGCGCAGGCGAAAGCCGCTTTTTTTACCCTTGAGAACCTCCAGTACCATAGCAAACGGCGCCCGCAATATGCTGTGCAAGGCCAACAAAGCGCTGAACCACGCAAAACGCAAAAAAGGCGCCTGTACTACACCGATGTATAATGCTAGCGAAGCTATATGCACGCTTTTGGCAACCATGCTGTTGTTGATAACCACCAAGAGCGCAGAAGACAACAGCCCCGCTCCCGCCCAGCGCGCTGCCGATTGCCGGAATAGGCCGGGTTGCAGCCGGCCCGTCACGGCAAGCAGAAAAACAGTTATCAGCAGGGTGTTTACCCCCATCGACTCACGCCAAAAAAGCCAGGAATACAAGCCCGCACCGGCAATTGCGGCCAGAAAAAAAACGATATCTTTTCTCATAAAGCACTTTGAATTTCAAAGTTTTGAAATAAAAAAAATCAATCTCGCTGCTTCAGCAACAGCTCGAGCGCGTCCAGATGGTCGTTAAAAGCCTTCTTTCCCAATGCGGTAGCGGCGTAAGACGTATTAGGTTTGCGCCCGATAAACTGTTTTTTAATCTCGATATACTGCTCGGCTTCCAGGGCTTTGATATGGCTGGCCAGGTTACCGTCGGTTACGTCGAGTAATTCTTTAAGGGTATTAAAATCCACCCAATCATTAACCATCAGCACTGACATCATGCCGAGCCTGACGCGATGGTCAAAAGCTTTGTTGAGTTGGGTAGTAATGTGTTTCATACCTGGGCGGCGCTTCGTTCATATTTGTAATACATCAGCGCGCCGTAGATGATGTGCAGCAGGCCGAATCCTGCCGCCCAACACTCCAACCCGTTGCCGATGCGAAACAGGGCAATCAGCCCGAGTGCAATTTCGCTGAGCCCCAGCAATCGTATATCGGGCAGGGTGTATTTGCCTGCATTCACCAGGGCAAGGCCGTAAAAAACCAGCGTTGCCGGGGCGACAAAACCCACCGCGCCGTGATACAGCAGGGCGAGGCAGAACAACCCGCCCGTGAAGAGCGGGATGGCAAGTTCCACGATCAGCCTGCGAGTCAGCGCATCCCATATTTTTTGTCCCTGGCGTTTGGCCCGCCGGGTTGTAAAATAAATACCGGAGCCGATAGCTCCCAACAAAACGATAGTTGCGTCAAGCGCAAAAAACAACTCGAAGCCCATACCCCAGTGTTGGCGCTGCTCCATCACCGTGTAATAAAACGTGTACCGGTCAAAAGGCATAATGCCCAGATAAATATAGGCTGCGGTAGCTCCTGCCAAAGCCCATAACCCGGCAAAAATACCCGACAACCCACTCAGGGAAATAAACCTGGACGAGCGCTCCATCAGCGAGCGGATTTCCTGCAGGGTATCGATATGCTGTTGTTTACTCGAAATCATCTAAAGCACTTTGGTTTACAAAGTAAATTCATTTTGTTGAAGAATACAACCCGCGGAGTGATTTTTTCAAAAAAGCTGCCTTTTATCAATACCGACAAATGACATATCTCAGTGGTGAAAACATAACGCTTTGCTAATTTTAGGCACAAATCAGCAGCGGCTGATTGCCGTATCTTTGGTATATTTGCCTCAATGCGTGAAATTATATTTCGCAAAGGCATATTTTTTTGTTTTAATATTTCATTCTTTTTGATCAACCTAATTACTCACGCGTATGAAACTTAGGCTTAAGTCATTACTACTCATGGCTGGCTGTTTGCTTTTGAGTAGTGGCTACATGTTCGGCCAGCGAGAAATCACTGGCAAAGTCACTGATTCAGACAACGGCGAGCCGCTTATCGGCGTCAACATCCTGGTTGTGGGCACCTCCTCGGGCTCGGTCACCGATTTTGACGGCTCTTACTCCCTTCGCTTGCCCGAAGGTTACAACGTGTTGGAATTCTCCTACACCGGGTACACCTCCCAGCGTGTCACCGTGGGCGCTTCCAACGTCATTGACGTACAACTCCGTGCCGGCGCTGCGCTGGAAGAAGTTGTAGTTATCGGCTACGGTAGCGTAAAGAAAGAAGACGCTACGGGGTCGGTTAACGCCATTACGGAAAAAGACTTCAACAAGGGCGCCATCGTATCGCCCGAGCAACTGGTTGCCGGCAAAGTAGCCGGCGTACAGATCACGCAAAGCAGCGGCGAACCCGGCGGCGGCATTTCGATACGCATCCGGGGCGGTACCACCGTAAGCGCCAGCAACGAACCGCTGTTTGTCATTGACGGCGTACCCATCGACAACGAAGGCACCGCCGCAGGGCGCAACCCGCTCAACTTCCTCAATCCGAGCGACATTGAAACCTACACGGTATTGAAAGACGCGTCGGCAACGGCTATTTACGGGTCGAGGGGCGCCAACGGCGTTATCATGATCACCACGAAAAAAGGCAAAAAAGACACGCCGGGGCGCCTCACCTACGACGGTTACTACACGACTTCGCAGTTTACCGGCGAGCCCAACGTGCTCAATGCCGAGCAATTCCGCAACGTGGTCACTTTTGTAGCGCCCAACCGCCTCGAAAAGCTGGGCGACGCCTCTACCAACTGGTTTAACGAGATCACGCAAAATGCCGGCGGTCAAAACCACTCGCTGAGCTTTACCGGCGGCGCCGAAAATATCGGCTACCGCGCATCTGTTGGCTACCAGCAGCTTCAGGGCGTATTGAAAGGTTCGGAAACCGAACGTACCAGTATCGCGCTCAACTACAACCACTCGATGTTTGACAACAAACTCAACGTGAATGTCAACCTGAGAGGCGCTTTTACCAAAGACCAGTTTGATCAGGGCCAGATCGGCGCTGCGTGGTTCTTTGATCCGACACAGCCGGTATACGACCCCGAGAACAAAGCCTTCGCAGGCTTCTGGGAATACGGCGTAGGCCTGGCGCCCCGCAACCCGGTTTCTACTTATTCCCAAATTGACGATTTTGGCAGTAGTATTCGCTCTTTGGGCAATATCGAACTCGAATACAAATTCGACAACCTGATTCCCGGCTTGAGCGCCAAAATGAACCTGGGCTACGACCTGCTCAGCGGAAAAAGACGCCGGTTTGTACCTACCACCTACGCCAATACTATGGTAGGCAACTTTAACGGCGAAATCTTCCTGGAAAACCCGAGCCGCAGCAGTCAACTGCTCGAAACCTACCTCAACTACAAGAAAACCCTCGGCAGCGACCACCGCTTTGACATTACTGCGGGTTATTCTTATCAGGATTTCGATGAGGAGTATCCATCTTATCGCGCATTCAACCTCTCTACCAACGTATTCGGCGTGAACAGCACCAGCCCTGCTGCCAATTTTGAAGCCCGGAACTTTGTGATCCAAAACCGCTTGATCTCGTTTTTCGGCCGCGTCAATTATGCGTTGATGGACAAATACCTGTTGACATTTACCCTGCGCCGCGACGGTTCTTCTCGCTTTAGCGAAAACAACCGCTGGGGTCTCTTCCCTTCGGCAGCACTGGCCTGGCGTATTACCGAAGAAGGATTTGCCGAAG
This sequence comes from Saprospiraceae bacterium, assembly GCA_036741235.1. Lineage (GTDB taxonomy): Bacteria > Bacteroidota > Bacteroidia > Chitinophagales > Saprospiraceae > JABWBR01. Next base: position 13,666 of record DAINSQ010000015.1, read on the forward strand.
GTTTGAGAAATGTATTCTCCGACCTGAAACTACGCGTCGGTTACGGTATTACGGGTAACGAATCCATTCCCGATTTCGGCTATATTCCTACTTATACCTACAGCGACGTGCGCGCCCGCTACCAGTTCGGCTACAACAACGGCCAGCCGGTATACGTAACTACGGTTCGCCCCAACGGCTACGACGCCAACCTGAAGTGGGAAGAAACCGCCTCATATAACGTCGGCCTCGACTTCGGCATTATGAACGGTCGTATCAGCGGTACGCTGGAATATTACTACAAAAAAACCGACGACTTGCTATTTGTGGTTAACATTCCCGCAGGTACCAACCTCACCGACCGTATCCTCACCAATATCGGCGAATTGGAAAACAGCGGTATTGAACTTACGCTCAACGGTTTTGTAGTAGACACCAAGGATTTCTCCTGGAACCTCGGTTTTAACGTAGCCAGAAACCAAAACAAAGTACTGGCTATCGACCAGATTTCCGACCAGGGCGTTCTCACCGGCGGTATTGCCGGCGGCGTGGGCAACCAGATCCAGATTCTGCAAGTGGGCCAACCGGTCAATTCGTTCTTTGTATTTGAACAATTATATGATGCCGACGGCAATCCGCTTCGCGACGGTATCGACCACAATGACGACGGCGCCATCAACCTGGCGGATATGTACGCCGATATCAACGGCGACGGCATGGTAAATGACCTCGACAAGCGGCCGTTCAAGAAACCCGCTCCCGATTTTCTCATCGGTATCACTTCTGCGTTGAACTACAAAGCCTTTGATCTCAGCTTTACGCTGCGCGCCAATGTGGGCAACTACGTTTACAATAACAACGCTTCCAATGCCGGTTATTTCAACGTAGTAAATGAAAGAGGCGATATCTTCCTCAATAACATGCATACTTCGGCGTTGGTGACCAACTTCCAGACTCCGCAGTATTTCTCCGATTACTATGTAGAAGACGGCTCATTCCTGCGCCTTGACAACATCACGTTGGGCTACAACCTGCCCGCCAAGCCCGGCAGGCCGAGCCTCAGGCTATACGCTACCGGTCAAAACATGTTTGTGTCTTCCAATTACTCCGGTCTCGACCCCGAAGTAAACAACGGTATTGACCGCAATTTGTACCCGAGATCAAGAGCATTTATTTTTGGCCTCAACCTTGGACTATAAACCGTTCAATCACCATGCGGATTCACTAAAAACTGCATTTGATTGTTCACTAAGTCGCTAAAAAAAAGCATTATGAAAAAACTGATAAAATTCGCGATGGTTGGTCTGCTCCTGGTAATGGCGGCCTGTACCGACCTTGACCTCGAGCCTCAAAGTACCACCACTGCAGCAGTTCTTTTTAACGATGAATCGTCTTACCGTTCCTTTTTGGCCCGCATTTATGCCGGTATAGCCATTACCGGCCAGCAAGGCCCGGCAGGCAACGCCGATATTTCGAGCCTTGACGAAGGTTTTTCCAACTATCTGCGCCAATATTGGCAGCTCCAGGAATTGCCCACCGAAGAAGCTGTAATCGGGTGGGGTGACGAAGGCATTCAGGACCTCCACAACCACGTTTGGACCTCTGCCAACCAGTTTGTTCGAGCTACTTATTACCGCATCTTCTTCCAGGTTTCGCAAGCCAACGAATTCCTTCGCGAAACCACGGATGCCAAGCTCAGCGAACGCAACGTGAGCCAATCGACCCGCAACGATATCAAAGCCTACCGCGCTGAAGCCCGCTTCCTGCGCGCACTCAGCCTCTGGCATGGCATTGATATGTTTGGCGATATTCCTTTTTACACGGAAGATACGCCGATAGGCTCGGAACCGCCTGCCCAGGCTTCCCGCTCGGAGGTTTTCAACTTCATCGACAGCGAGTTGAAAACTATTGAAAACGACATGATCGCCGCCGGCCAGAACGAATACGGCCGCGCCGACCGCGCCGCTTTATGGATGCTTCAGGCCAAGCTGTACCTCAACGCTCAAGTATACGCCGGTGTAAATCGCTACACCGACTGCATTACTGCCTGCAAAAAGATTATCGACTCGGGCGTCTATTCGTTGGAGGATGAATACCAGCATCTCTTTCTGGCAGACAACGACCGCACAAACGAGGTCATCTTTGCTATTCCTTTTGACGGCCTGAACACCCAAACCTGGGGCGGCACCACTTATCTCGTTCACGCACCCGTGGGCGGCACCATGGATCCGGCCAATTGGGGTATCAACGGCGGCTGGTTCGGCCTGCGCACAACAGCCGCTTTCGTCGACCTCTTCACCGATGTCACCGGCGATACGGATGAAAGAGCGCTTTTCTACACTGACGGCCAAACCAAGGAGATCAACTCGATCAGTAATTTCGGCGACGGCTACGCCCTGCCCAAGTACTCCAACGTTACCTCTGAAGGTGTTGGCGGCGCCGACCTCAACCACCCCGACACCGACTTCCCGATGTTCCGCCTGGCTGATGCTTACCTGATGTATGCCGAAGCCGTTTTGCGCGGCGGCCAGGGCGGTGATGTCAACGTCGCGGTGAACCTGATCAACCAGTTGCGTCAAAGAGCCTACAACGATGCCACCGGCAATATTACCGCCGGCGATCTTACGCTCGACTTCATCCTTGACGAAAGAGCGCGCGAATTGTACTGGGAAGGTCACCGCAGAACCGACCTCATCCGCTACGACCGCTTTACCGACAACGGAATATGGCCCTGGAAAGGGGGCGTTAAAGAAGGCAAACTAACCGAATCCTTCCGCGATCTGTATCCAATTCCCGCTTCTGAAATTCTTGCCAACCCCAAGTTGACCCAGAACGACGGTTATTAATGGTTGAATTTTAACAACTTGACATGATGAAAAATATATTGAAATTTTTGCTCATACTTGGCGGCGTCATGATCTTCTCCTGCACCAAGGATGAACTAGACGTGACCGCGCTCACCGATTTCCCTCCGGGAATACTTAGCATTAGCCCTGCCGACAACAGCAAAGTGGTCAAAGGCGACTTCAATGTGCGCGTTGTTTTTGCAGATGGTACTGTTTCCCCACTCACTTCTGCTACGGTGAAGCTATTTGATGCCAATAATACCGAACTGGCATCAGCAACCAAAGCGCTGTCCGGAACGGAAGACTTCATCGAAATCCCCGGCAGTTCTTTCAACGCCGCTTCGCTCGATGTAGGTTTGTATTCGCTTTCCATCAGCGTTACGGATAGCAAAGGTCAAACAACGCTGCGCAATACGGCGTTTGAAATCTCTAACCTGCCTTTTGCCGCCAACAACAACAAAATGTACATTGCCGGCGAATTCAACGGCTGGGGCGCTACCGAGCTGACCCTGGTGGCCGATTACACCTGGGAAGCCCTCAACGTTGAGCTCAACGGCGGCCAGTGGAAGTTTAAAAACTGCGAAAACTGGTGCGACCAGGACTGGGGCGATCCCGAATGCGACGGTATTGTGCAGGTTACTACCAACGGCGGTCCCAACTCGGCTTGTAGCCCCTCCGGGTTCTACAATATCCGCTTCAACGACCAAACGCTGCGCTATACCTTTACGCCCGCCGTTATTTATGCCGCCAATATCAACGGCCTGTACATGCTGGGCAACTTCAACCAGTTCCAGGGCGACGAATACAAGTTCAACCTTGTAGCCGACAATACCTGGGTACTCGACGAAATTCAGCTCAGCCCCGGCGACTTCTTCAAGTTTGCCGAATATCCCACGTTCATGGGCAATAACTGGGGCGATAGCAATGCCGACGGCGTTGCTGAGCCCTTTGGCGCCAATATTAACTTTAATGAACCTGAAGGCGGCGGTTTCTACAAGGTTACTTTTAACGACAAAACCCTCGCTTACGACCTCGAATTCGTTCGCTATCCTTCTATCGGCATTATCGGCTCGGCAACCCCGGGCGGCTGGGATACCGATACCAATATGAATGATGACGATGGCGACGGTATTTTCGAAGTTACACTTGATTTTGTGGACGGCGAAGCCAAGTTCAGAGCTAACGACAGTTGGACCGTCAACTGGGGCGCAGGTGATTTTCCCGCAGGCATAGCCGTTCAAAACGGTCCGAATATCCCGGTACCCGCAGGTCGCTTTAAGGTGACCTTCAACCCGGGCACCGGCGAATACCTCTTCACAGCTGACGCAGGCATCACAACAGTCGGCATCATCGGCTCGGCCACGCCGGGCGGTTGGGATACTGACTTCAACATGCGCGACAATGGCAACGGCAACTGGAGCGCGGTGATCGGCCTGGTAGCCGGCGAAGTGAAGTTCCGCGCCAATGACGATTGGACGATCAACTGGGGCGCCGCCGACTTCCCAAGCGGCACGGGTACGCAAAACGGACCCAATATCTCCGTTACCCCCGGCATCTATTTCGTTACGTTTAATTCAAATACGGGCGCCTATAGCTTTACCCCGGCTTCGGTAGGTATTGTCGGCTCGGCAACACCCGGCGGTTGGGGTACCGATACCAATATGGACCCCGATCCCGGCGATCCTACGCAGGTAAAATTAACGGTTACGCTGGTAGACGGCGAGGCGAAGTTTCGCGTGAATGACGAATGGACGTTCAACTGGGGCGCAGCCGACTTCCCCTCCGGCATCGCTGTACAGGATGGACCGAATATCCCCGTGCCCGCAGGAACATATACTGTTGTGTTCAATGTGAATACAGGAGCGTATTCGTTTAATTAAAGGGTTATGAGGGGTTATGAGGGGTTATGAGGGGTTATGAGGGGTTAAATATTTCCCTCATACCCTCTCATAACCTCTCATCCCCCCTCATAACCCCCAACAAAGGTACTTCACCTCCAAAAACTCCTCTATCCCGTAGTAGGAGCCTTCGCGGCCGAAGCCGCTTTCCTTCATGCCGCCGAAAGGTGCAACGGCTGTAGAGATCAGGCCTGTATTTATTCCTACCATACCGTATTCGAGCGTTTCGGCCACGCGCCAGATGCGGGAAGCATCGCGGCCATAGAAATAAGCTGCCAGCCCGTAGGGGGTATCATTGGCCAAAGCGATAGCTTCTTCTTCTGAATCAAAAGCAAAAATGGGGGCGACGGGGCCGAAAATTTCTTGTTGGGAGAGGGTCATCCTGGGAGTAACGTCGCAGAGTATAGTGGGTTCATAAAACAATCCGCCCAGGGAGTGGCGTTGGCCGCCCGTTGTAATGCGGGCGCCTTTACTGACGGCGTCGGCAACCAGCGCTTCCACTTTTTCGAGCGCTTGGGCGTTGATCAGGGGGCCGATGGTAACGCCGGGGGTTGTACCTCGGCCAACTTGTTGGCGTTGAACAGCCGATGTTAATCGGCGGGCAAATTCTTCATAGATACCCCGCTGTACGAAAAAACGGTTGGCGCAAACGCAGGTTTGGCCGGCGTTGCGATATTTCGAAGCGATGGCGCCTTCAACTGCGGCGTCAATATCAGCGTCGTCAAAAACGATAAAAGGCGCGTTGCCGCCCAGTTCCAGCGAAAGGCGTTTGACCGTACCCGCGCATTGCTGCATCAGCATTTTGCCTACTGCTGTTGACCCTGTAAACGACAATTTGCGCACCAACGGATTGGCGGTGAGTTCGGCGCCTACAATTGCCGGGCGGTTGGTCGTCACAACATTGAGTACCCCCGCAGGCATACCTGCTTCATGGGCCAATACGGCCATCGCCAATGCCGAAAGCGGCGTAGCTTCGGCAGGTTTGATCACTACGGTACAGCCCGCTGCAAGCGCAGGGGCTACCTTTCGAGCAATCATCGCATTGGGGAAGTTCCAGGGAGTAATGGCGGCTGCCACCCCGATCGGTTGTTTAACGACCACAATCCGTTTATCAGCGGCATGCCCGGGAATAACATCGCCGTAAACGCGGCGCGCTTCTTCAGCAAACCACTCTACGAAAGAGGCGCCGTAAGTTATTTCTCCTTTGGCTTCGGCCAAGGGCTTGCCCTGTTCCAATGTGAGTATTAGCGCCAGATCGTCGGCATGTGTCATCAATAAATTATACCAACGCCTCAGTATAGCGGCGCGTTCGGCAGCAGTAGCGCTACGCCAGGCCGGAAAGGCTTGATGGGCCGCTTCGATGGCTCGCCGGGTATCGGCGGCGTCCATATCTGGAACTTTAGCAAGAAAATCGCCGTTGGCAGGATTGCGTACTTCAAAAAAGCCGCCATCTGCGGCATTTACCCATCCTCCGTTAATATAGGAAAGCTCCCGAAGCAATCCGGGATATTGCAGTGTGGTCATATGACATGGTTTTTCCAGCTCGTCGGCCGGCAGCCCAATGAATGCGATGTACCCCGTCTCCGCACTCCCACACTCCCACACTCCCACACTCCCACACTCCCACACTCCCATTTCGTGGTCCCTGTTGGGCTCGAACCAACGACCCTCTGATTATGAGTCAGATGCTCTAACCGACTGAGCTAAGGGACCTGCTTTAAACAAAGCGACGACAAAGATAGCAGTTTTGCCTCGATCAGGCAATAGGGCGGTATTATTTTTAGGTTGAAGGATCTTTGCGATCGAATACAGGCGCTTGGTTATCCGGTTGCTTCTGCCTAATATTGCAAGCTAAAAAAAACTGCTCATTTTATGAAACACCTTGTTATTGCTGCATTTTCCATACTGCTGATTACGGCGTGCAAACAAAACCCTTCTTCATCAACCGAAGCAGCCCCACCCTCCGCCGATAGCCTGAAAAATGCATTTATCCCGCTATTTAATGGGGTTTGGGCCATGACGGATTACATTAACGATGTTGTGCAGACCCAGTCGCCTTACAAATCGCATCCCAAATTACAAGGGGTTGTGGCGCTTATTATTGGTACGGAAGCCGAGGGTGACAGCATGCTTATTGACGCAAGTTGGAATAATCACGAGGGTTTTAGCTTTTACGTGCATTTTCGGCCAGGTCGCCAACCTCATTCGCTGCCTACCAGCATCCCTGACTACGACGCGCCCGCCAACAGCTACGAGTTGGGTTACGAAAATATTGCCGGCGACACGCTGTTGACGCTTTATCATTTTGATAATGCAGGTCAATTGATTGACAAACGGTCATTTACCAAAATAAGGAATTATCAACCTGAGGATGACTTTGCCTGGGGGCTTCAGTATGTTGTCAACGAAAAACTGATTGCCGGCGATTATCAAATATCGCAAGGCGCTAAAACGCCGGGCGCCGTGACGCTGAATGCCGACGGAACAGTCGAAGGGTTTGATAAATATACGAATTATCACGTCAGCACCGATTTCATGGACGCTTATCAAAACAGCAATGATTTCATCTGTTTTTTCAATGGTTCGGATCAACCTAAAGGGGATTGTTTTGTGTTAGAAATAAAAGGAAAGTCGCTGTACTTATACGAATCCGTGCCTAATCCCGAAACGGAAATTGAAGAGAAAGGCAAGATGGTATACGTATTAAGCAAGTGATGAATACCGTTTTTGAATAGCGAATCGAAAAACCGGCAAGATGGAAAAGACTTATAAATTCTGTCAGAGCTGCATGATGCCGCTCAGTCAGGACCCGCAGGGCGGGGGTACCAATGCCGATGGGTCGAAATCGGCGATGTATTGCAGTTATTGTTACAAAGACGGCAAGTTTGTTGACAACATGAATTTGGAGCAAATGCGCGAATTTGTAGTCAATAAAATGGTTGAAATGAAATACCCCCGCTGGTTGGCGAAATTAATGACTATGGGCATGCCCAGGTTAGAGCGCTGGCGGCAAGCGGCGAAGTAGCGTTAATTTTTTCGTTTGAAATCGCCGCTTTTCCAGGCGTCAAAAAACTTCTTCCAGGCGATCGGGTTAAAGATATTCATTGGGGGCGCTTGCCCGATGTAGTAGTATTCACGCGATTGTTGACGCATGTAATAGTTGGCGTTTTCAATGCCGTCTTTGGGTACGTCGTTGCGCATTCTGCGCAGGGTTTCGTTGGCAAGGTTTTCCGTAGCTTTCTTCTGTAGTTCGGGGGTCACATCCATAGCCAGGAATTCGAGCTTGAAATGGTCGCGACTGGGCCAGGGGAATACGACCGTTTCGGGAAGGTTAATGGTATCCTGGGTCATGAGTTGCACCATGGAGTAGCGATTGTCGGAGAGGTCAACGGGGATTTTGTACTCCACCGTTTTATAGCCGATAGCGGAAAAGACGATGACATCGCCTTTGTCAACAACTATGGAAAAAAATCCTTTAAAATCGGAATAAGTACCCCGGCCTTTGTCCTTAACCAGGATATTGGCATAAGGCACCGGAAATAGTTCCTCGGTGCTGCCATCGAGCACCATACCGGTAAACTGTACCAGATTGTTATTTTCCTCCTGTGCGCTCAGTGATGTAGCGAGCGCCAGAAAAACGCAGAGCAGTAGAATCGAATGCTTTAACCTCATTACTTGTGCTTTTTCCTTAAGAATAGGACTCCAAAAGGGAGCAAAAAGTTTGTTAAAGGTAATTATTTTTTCCCCTTTTTGCTCAAAGCAATATCAAGTACTTCCTCCATTCGCTCTACGTAGTAAAATTTGAGGCCTTTGATATAAGCCGGTGTAATTTCGTCTACGTGTTTTTTATTTTCCTTGCACAGGATAACCTCTTTCATTCCGGCGCGTTTGGCGGCCAGTATTTTTTCCTTGATACCGCCCACGGGCAGCACCTTGCCCCTGAGGGTAATTTCACCCGTCATAGCCAGGAATGGACGCACCGGGCGGTTGGTAAACGCGGAGGTCAGCGCCGTAAGCATGGTAATACCGGCAGAGGGGCCGTCTTTCGGGATAGCGCCTTCGGGCACGTGCACGTGGATATCAGATTGTTCCAATTTCTCGGGTACGATGCCGAGCGCTTCGCTATGCGCTTTAATAAAGCTCAGCGCGGTGGTAGCCGATTCTTTCATGACATCGCCGAGATTGCCGGTAAGTGTGAGGTGGCCTTTGCCTTTGCTGAGGCTGGACTCAATAAAGAGGATTTCGCCGCCCACGGAAGTCCATGCCAGGCCTACGGCAACCCCGCTGCCGTGCGCTTCCTGATACATATCGGGTTCGAAGCGGGCGGGTCCGAGCATTTCGTGTAAGTCTTCGGGTTTGACTTGTATGTTGTAGGATTCATCCATCGCCACTTTTTTGGCGATATTGCGCATAATACCTGCAATCTGGCGGTCGAGCGAGCGCACGCCGGACTCCTGGGTATATTCCCTGATCACCTTGGCGATCACCTCGTTGTTCAATTTGACGTGTTCCGGTTTGAGGCCGTGTTCGTCGCGCTGGTGGGGCGCCAGGTGTCGTTTGGCTATTTCGATTTTTTCTTCCAGGGAGTAGCCGCTGATTTCAATAATTTCCATTCGGTCGAGCAGTGCCGGCTGAATGGTGCTCAGTGAATTGGCGGTAGCGATGAAGAGTACCTTCGATAGGTCGTACTCCAATTCGAGGTAATTATCGTGGAAGGTCGAGTTTTGCTCGGGGTCGAGTACTTCGAGCAGGGCCGAAGAGGGGTCGCCCCGGAAATCCTTGCCCACTTTGTCAATTTCATCCAGAATAAAAACCGGGTTGCCGGCGCCGGCGCGTTTCAGCGACTGAATGATTCGGCCTGGCATTGCGCCTATATATGTTTTGCGGTGCCCTCTGATTTCGGCTTCATCGTGAAGGCCGCCCAGCGACATGCGCACGAACTTTCGTTTGAGGGCTTTGGCGATAGAACGCCCCAGCGAGGTTTTGCCTACCCCGGGAGGGCCTACCAGGCAAAGGATAGGCGCTTTCATATCGCCCTTGAGCTTCAGCACGGCCAAATGTTCGAGAATGCGCGCCTTCACCTTTTCGAGCCCAAAATGGTCTTTGTCGAGTACTTCTTTAACTTTTTTGAGGTTGAAGTTATCTTTGGTAAAGTCGCTCCATGGCAATTCCAGAATCAACTCGAGATAATTCATTTGTACCGAATATTCCGCCACCTGGGGATTAATGCGGCGTAGCCGGCCAACCTCGCGGTGAAAAGCTTCCTCAACTTCCTTGGGCCATTTCTTGGTTTTGGCTTTTTCGAGCATGGTAAGTATTTCCTCTTCCTGTGGGTTTTGCCCCAGCTCTTCCTGAATGGTTTTGAGCTGTTGGTTGAGAAAATAATCGCGCTGTTGCTTTTCGATGTCAACCCGAACCTTGTTTTCTATCTGGTCTTTGAGTTCCAGTAGTTGTAGTTCGTTGTGCAACTGCCGCAGAATGGTATCGGCTTTGTCGCGCAGGTCATTGATTTCCAGGATTTGCTGTTTGATCGGCAATTTAGATCCGAGGTTTGACGCAATGAAGTTGAGCAAAAAGCTGGTATTGGAAATATTGCGCAACATGACCATCGCCTCGGAAGGGATATTGGGCGACAGCTCGATAATCTGGCGCGCCAGGTCAAGAATGGAGGCCGTCAGCGCCTCAAATTCGAGTTTGTTTTCCGGCTTTTTGTAGTCGAGCGCCTGCACCCGGCCTTCGAGATAGGGCGATTCCCTTAACATTTCTACTAAAGAAAAGCGGCGTCGGCCTTGTAAGATGGCAGTGGTGGTGCCGTCGGGCATGCGCAGCAATTTCAGAATCCTGGCTACTGTGCCGACGGTATATAAATCGTCGGTAGCAGGTTCTTCAACATTGCTGTCTTTTTGCGACAATACGGCAATGGTGCGGCCATCCTCGTATGCCTTGTTGATAGCCTTGATTGATTTGTCGCGGCCAACAGTAATAGGTATGACAATTCCTGGAAAAAGTACGGTGTTTTTGACTGCCAATACAGGCAGAATTTCCGCAAACTCTTCATTTTCCTGCGTCTCCTCTTCTTCTCCCATCGAGATCAGCGGCAAAAAATCAGCATCTTCCTCAAATGACTGATTGGCAAATATTTCTTCAAACATGGTTGTCTTGCGCAATGGTTGATGTTTGGATTTTTGAACGGTTTTCAGGTGTCAAGTTGTCAGTTGATTTTCAACTTGCCAACCTTTGCATATGGTCAACTTTCGTGCCATGCTTTTATCATAGTGCAAATATGCAGCGATCTGCAGCGATTTTGGCGCTTGGCGGCAAGATTTCGGACAAAAAGTCAGAAAATAGCATATTTACCTCACCACAATTTCATCGGCAAAAATCCAGGCATTACCGCCTGCGCCGTTGTGGCCTTCGGGCAATATGCCGTAATTCAGGGCCTTGACGCGTACAAAGCGGCAGGTGGCGGGGGCGGGAAGCTTTACCCATGCCAGTTGTTGTCGCATGGAATTATCGCGGGCATCCACTGTCAGGTTTTGCCGGTAAACGGAACGCCAGGAAAGACCGTCGTCGGAAAGCAATATTTCCACCTGACGGGGCAACAAAATCCATGACATGCTTTGTTGGAAAAAATGGATGCTGACTTCGCTAATGGTTGTCGATTTACCCAGGTCGACAGCGGCATCGAGGTTTTTGCCCCACCACCCCAGCCATACGCCGTCATTGAAGGCCGTGCTGCCGATCAAACCGTCGGTAAGGCCGCCCGTTTTATCGGCGGGCCCGTAGGAGGCGCTGGGTGGCGCTTCATATTGAACAGGCCGGCCCAATGCCAGGTGGGTGTCGGTGTGAAAATAAACAGGCTCGGCAAAAGGCCTGCCGTTGCGTTTGGCTTGAAGGGTGTATTCGCCGGGGGTTTGTATGATCAGCGAATCGGTAAAGTTGCCCGCGTTTTGCCGCCGGCCATCGCGCCAATAATCGACACTAATGCCTTTCATGCCGGCCTTGGTATTGACTACCCATTGCTGCGTGGCGGGCAGGAAGCGTATAGCAGTTGCAAACAGCGGCTGGTCTTCGGGCCCATATTGCCAGCTCATTTGTTCATACCGCTGATAATGACCGGCTAACTTCTCCTTGAAACGGCTGAAATTGCGGTTGCCTGGCCCCCAGAGGGCTTCTGAGAGGGCTGCCAGGCGCGGCAACACCATGGGTTCCAATTTATAATCGGGGATGTGCTCCGTCCATACGCAGCATTCCGCCCCCAGGCATTGCTGCTGTTGTTCCGGCGTAATCCCCGGTGTTGAGATATCAAATTGGTACACTTTTTCGAGGGTGTACGTGCCGGGATGAGCGTCAAAATAACTGGTTTTGATGAATTGATTGCCATTGGCGGCAGCGGTTTTGGCTTGATCATTCCCTCGCCATATCTCAATGAGGGCCTGTTGGCCGACTCCGCCTTCCAGTATTTCATCCCAGCCGATGAGCCTGCGGCCTTTGCTTTGCAGAAATTGTTCTATGCGGCGAATAAAATAGCTCTGAAGCGCGTGTTCGTCGGCCAGTCCTTCCATTTTAATGCGGCGTTGGCAATCGTTGCAGGCTTGCCAGCGATTTTTGGGAACCTCATCGCCTCCAATATGCAGGTAAGGCGCCGGGAACAACTCGATCACTTCGGAAAGTACGTCTTCCAGCCAGGCAAAAGTAGCTTCCTTGCCCGGGCAGAATACATCTTGCATAACGCCCCAATGCGAAGGCACTTCCAGCGGCTGTCCGGTGCAGCTGAGGTGCGGATAAGCCGCCAGGGCCGCCATACAATGCCCCGGCATTTCTATTTCGGGAACCGTCATGATATGGCGTTTGCGGGCGTATTCCACCACTTCGCGGATTTCTTCTTTGGTGTAAAATCCGCCGTAACGGCTACCGTCGGCCTGGCGGCGCCAGGCGCCAACGGAGGTCAGTTTGGGATATTTATCAATAGCAATCCGCCAGCCCTGGTCTTCGGTGAGGTGCCAGTGGAAGACGTTGAATTTGTAAAAAGACAAAATATCGATATAGCGTTTTACCTGTGCTACCGGCATAAAATGTCGACCCACATCGAGATGGCCGCCGCGCCAGGGGTAGGCAGGCGCATCTTCAATGGTCATCGCAGGTAAAGTTGCCCCTAAAGCAGGCGTAACGGGCAGTAACTGACGCAGGGTTTGTACGGCCCAAAACAAGCCGGCAGGAGTAGTCGCTTCCAGGTGCAACAGTCCGGGCCGGCTGCTTATACGGTAAGCTTCATCGCCTTTTATCGCTTGATTTAGCGATAAAATGACGCCCGGCTGATCTTTAAGGGCCTGCGGCGTCACATCCAATGGATAACCGGTGTAAGGCTGAAGTATTTCAGATAATTCAATAGCCAAAGCGCGTACTTCCGGCAGTTGCGGGTCTGCGGCGATAAAGCGGGCTTGCCGGTATACGAAAAGGGCTAAATCGGGTGACAGGTCTATTCTGGCAGGTTGTGGAATCACCGCAAGCGGCTGGGCATGCGATATCATCTGCGCCAGGCATACAAGCGCAAAGAGAACTGATTTTTTATGCATATTCGAATGGCTATATCGCAGCGATCTCAACTCCGGCGGCTGGTTCTTCTTCGACCGTCTCCACCTCGTCTTTCTCCACGCGCAGGTTGTCGATGATAAAATCCTGGCGGGCGGGGGTATTTTTCCCCATATAATACTCCAGGATATCGTCGATATTCGTTTCCTCGTTCATTACCACCGGTTCCAGGCGGATATTATCGCTGATAAAGTCCTTGAATTCATCAGGGGATATTTCGCCTAATCCTTTGAAGCGCGTGATTTCGGGTTTGCCGCGCAATTGTTTGATCGCCTGTTGTTTTTCTTCTTCGCTATAGCAATAAAACGTTTTTTGCTTATCGCGAACGCGGAACAGGGGCGTCTCGAGGATATAGAGGTGGCCGTTGCGCACCAGGTCGGGGAAAAACTGGAGGAAAAAGGTAAGCAAAAGCAAGCGGATGTGCATGCCGTCCACATCGGCGTCAGTGGCGATAACTACGCGGTTGTAGCGCAGGCTGTCGAGCATATCCTCGATGTCGAGGGCATGTTGGAGCAGGTTGAATTCCTCGTTTTCGTAGACCACCTTTTTGGTCAAGCCGTAGCAATTGAGGGGTTTGCCGCGCAAGCTGAAAACCGCCTGCGTTTGCACATCGCGGGCTTTGGTAATAGAGCCGCTGGCGGAGTCGCCCTCCGTAATAAAAATAGTAGTGGCCAGGCGCAATTCTTCGGCGGTTGTTCGGGGGCCGTCGCTGAAGTGGAGGCGGCAATCGCGCAGCTTCTTGTTGTGCAAATTGGCCTTTTTGGCGCGCTGGTTGGCCAGTTTTTTGATGTCGGCGATTTCCTCGCGTTCGCGTTGCGATTGAATAATGCGTTTTTCAAGCGCTTCGCGCACTTCCGCATGACGGTGAAGGAAATTGTCGAGTTGTTCTTTAATAAAATTGCCGATAAAGGTGCGGATCGTAGGTCCCTGCGGGCCCATATCCGTAGAGCCCAGTTTGGTTTTGGTTTGCGATTCAAAAACGGGTTCTTCTACGCGAATACTTATAGCGGCTACGATACTGGACAAGATGTCGCGCCGGTCGTAATTTTTTTTGTAGTGTTTTTGGATGGTTTCCACTACGGCTTCTTTAAAAGCATTGAGGTGGGTACCGCCCTGGGTAGTGTTTTGGCCGTTTACAAACGAATAGTAGAATTCTCCGTAGTGGTTGCCGTGGCTCATGGCAATTTCGAGATCCTCATCTTTCAGGTGGATAATGGGATAGCGGAGGTTCTCCTGGCTGGTTCGGCGCGACAGCAGGTCGAGCAGGCCGTCTTTGGAAAAAAATACCGAACCGTTGTAGTTCAGTTTCAAACCTGCATTGAGGAAAGCATAATTCCACAATTGGTTTTCCACGTATTCGTGGCGGAATCGAAATTTTTTGAACACCGAAGCGTCGGGCTGGAATTCAATGATAGTGCCGGTAGGTTCGGAAGAATTACTGATCTTGTGATCTTTGAGCATTTCTCCCTGGGCGAATTCTGCCACCTTGGTTTTTCCCTCGCGGATGGCCTGCACCCGGAAATAATCGGATAAGGCATTGACCGCTTTGGTACCCACGCCGTTAAGGCCCACCGATTTTTTGAAAGCTTTGGAGTCGTATTTGCCGCCGGTATTGATTTTGCTTACGCAATCGACAACTTTACCCAGTGGAATGCCCCTGCCATAGTCGCGTACTTTGACCTTTCCCTCCTGGATCTCAATATCGATTTGCTTGCCGTAGCCCATCACGTATTCGTCGATCGAGTTGTCGATCACTTCTTTGAGCAGGACGTATATGCCATCATCGGCAGCGGAGCCGTCGCCCAGTTTGCCGATATACATACCCGGGCGCATGCGGATATGCTCGCGCCAGTCCAATGAACGAATGTTATCTTCGGTATAAGCTACTTGTGACATATGCGGTATTCCAACAGTTTTATGGATAGCAAAGAACGCTTTTTTTTTGGAAAAATAAAACGTTTTTAAACAAAATGTTTGTATAAAAAATAATAGAAGCCTCGATATCCCTGACGCCGGCGATTGATAAATTTTGCTCAAGCAGGTTATAAAAATAGTCCGGCGGCATTATTTCCCTTTCCAGCCTGGTCCTCTGACAAATCGCCCCGGTTTGGCGCCGGTGTGTTCGCCGTTTTTCAGTACTTGTACCCCATTTACCCACACGTGTTGCACGCCGGTAGCGTATTGGTGCGGCTTTTCAAAAGTGGCGTGATCCGTGATCGTTGCCGGGTCAAAAACCACGATATCGGCGAAGTAGCCCGGTTTAAGCAGTCCTCGCCGCTTAATGCCGAGATGGGATGCCGACAGAGCGGTCAGCTTGTAGATAGCCTCTTCGAGCGGAATAATCTTTTCATCGCGAACGTATTTGCCCAGCAGCCGGGCAAAATTGCCATAGGCGCGCGGGTGGGTGCTTGATTTGAGGAAATCGCCTTCGGCGGCGGGCGCCGCTGCGTCGGAGCCGAAGCTCATGTAGGGCAGTCGGATCTGCTTGCGCACATTGTCTTCCGACATCAGGAAATACACCGTGCCAACCCGGCTGCCATCCTGGATAACGAGGTCCATGGCGGTTTCTTCGGGGTCGGTTCCGCGCAGGGCGGCCACCTCGGCCAGCGTTTTGCCGGTGTACTTTTTGAGGGAGTCGGTGACAAACTCTACCAACAGGAGGTTGGACGCGTCGCCGGCGGCGAAATACAGGTTTTCCCAATCCTGGGCGTCGCTACGCATTTCTTTTTTCACTTTGGCGCGGATGGCGGGGTCTTTCAGCCGTTTAGCCCAGGCGCCGTAGCCGCCTTCCTGCACCCAGGGCGGCATGGAGGCGTCGAGGCCGGTGGCGCCGGCTACATAGGTATACATATCGGTGGTAATTCGGATGCCCGCTGCGCGGGCGCTGTCGATTTTAGCGATCACTTTGTCCATCTTCGCCCAGTTGTTTTTGCCGCCGGCTTTGAGGTGGTAGATCTCGGCGGGCAGCCCCGCTTCTTTGGCGATGCGAATCACCTCGTCGACGCCTTCCAGCAACCGGTTGCCCTCGCTGCGCATGTGGGTGATGTACATGCCTCCGTAATCGGCTGCCGCTTTGCACAGCGCTATCAATTCTTCGGTATCGGCATAAAAAGCCGGCGCATAGATCAGGGAGGAGCCCACACCCAGTGCGCCTTCTTCCATGGCCTGGCGCACCAGGGCCTGCATGCGGGCCAGTTCCTCAGGTGTCGGCGGACGGTTTTCATAGCCGAGCTCGTGGATGCGCAGCGTAGTGGCGCCCACAAATGAAGCTACATTGGGCGAGACGCCCTTTTTTTCCAGCATCTGCAAATATTCGCCGAGCGTATTCCAGTTAACCTCGTATTTGATGTCGCCCTGGTATTGTTGCTCTTCGGCTTTCATTTTCGCGTTGAGCGGCCCCATCGAGCCGCCTTCGCCCATCACCTCCAGCGTGACGCCCTGTTTGATATCGCTCATGCCCCTGCCGTCGGCAATGAGGCTCACGGTGGCCCAACTGAGCATATTGATAAAACCGGGGCTCACGGCCATACCTTTGGCGTCTACCTCGTAAACCCCGTGCGCGCCGGGCAGGTCGCCCACGGCGGCAATGGTGTCGCCGTCGATGGCAATAGACCCCTTGACCGGGGCGCCGCCGGAACCGTCGTATATCACGGCATTGTGGATGACCAGGTCGTATTCAATTTTGCGAATTTCGCCGCAGGCAAAAAGCAAACCGAACAGCAATAGCGCAGGCAGGATTTTTCTCATAAGACGGTTGGTTTTGCCTAAAGGTAAGGATTTCAATGGAAATTGCCTTGCCTGCAAGGGCAAAATGCCTTAACTTGCAAACATGAAAACACCAGTTAATTATTTTGCCGAACCTTTTTCGTTTTCCGTTGAAAACTACCACCGTATGGCGGAAGCCGGAATTCTCAGTGAGGATGATCGGGTAGAATTGTTATACGGCCAAATTATCCCTATGAGCCCAATTGGAAAATCTCACAACGCCTGCGTGAACAGGCTTACCCAACTGATGACGTTATTATTGCATGACCGTGCTATTGTCCAGATTCAAGGCCCGGTAGTCATCGGCGACCGTTCAGAGCCCGAACCCGATGTGGCCATCCTGCAACCCCGCGACGATTTTTACGCTGCCGGGCTTCCAACCGCCGCCGATGCGCTGCTCCTTATTGAAGTGGCTGATAGTTCGCTGGAAAAAGACAAACATCTAAAATTGCCGCTTTATGCCGCTGCGGAGATTCCAGAATTGTGGATAGTTGATCTTACCCGCTTCAAAATAGGCGTATATACACAACCCGAAGACGGAGAGTACAAGCGCATCTCAGAATACAGCCAGGAAGAAAACATCCAGTCGCCATTTACCGGCAGTATTCCCGCCAGGCAAATACTGGGTTAATGCCGCGCATCTAAAAATTCTGTCTATCTTCGCAAGCCGGGAAACTAAATTGCCCTCCAGGCGGTTTAGTGGGGTGAAAAGCGACTACCGTCATGGCAGAGAAAAAGCAAAAAACAGTAGAAATCGTCAACCGGCGCGCCAAATACGAATACGCCTTCATAGACACCTTTGAGGCCGGTATTTTGTTGGTGGGCACCGAGATCAAGTCGATTCGCAAAGGCAACGCGAACCTGAGCGACGCCTATTGCTTTTTCCGGGGCGGCGAGTTGTTCATTAAAAGTATGTTTATCGCCGAATACGAACACGGCAACGTATTTAACCACGAACCCCGCCGCGAACGAAAACTCCTGCTGCGTCGCACCGAACTACGAAAACTCGAAAAACGCGTCAAAGAACGCGGCTTTACGATCATCCCTTACCGCCTTTACCTCTCCGAACGCGGCTTCGCCAAACTCGAAATCGCCCTGGCCACCGGCAAAAAGTCATTCGATAAAAGAGAATCTATCAAGGAAAAAGATTCTAAACGGGATTTGGACAGGATGAAGAAGATGAAGTTGTAGGTTGTAAGTTGTAGGTTGTAAGTTGGAACCTACAACCTACAACCTACAACTTACAACCTACAACCTAGAACCGCCTCCCCATCCATACCACAGCCCCCCTTTTCAGCGTTCAATCCTTAACGTATACTGGGTGTTCGCTCAGTTTTTCTATTTTTGCATACTTATTTTTTGATACAACAACAAACACACCAGACTATGGAAAATTCGCGTATTATAACTATCTCGCTGGGCGTACTGCTCGCATTGGCATTGGCCTTCGGCGTATTTTTCTGCAACAAAAGCTCGAAATTGGGCGTAGCCAACGAAGGGCTCACTGCCGAAGTGGATTCGCTCAACAACGTAAAATACGACCTGCTCGATGAAATCGACAGCCTGCAAACCGAATATCAGGTGGTGGTCGCCTCCAACGACTCTGTAGGCTCCGCGCTGAACGATGCAAAAAATACAATTGCTTCGCAAAAAGAAGAACTGCGCCGCATCAAGCGCTCTGCCGCAGAAGCAGATATCCTGCGCCGCGAGATTACGCAACTGCGCAACCTGAAAGCGCAATTGGAGGGTATGATGGATGAACTGCGCGCCCAAAACCAACAGTTGATTGAGCAAAATACCCAGCTTACTTCCGACCTGCAGAAGTCGCAGGAAAGCAATCAACAATTGACTGCCCGCACCAGCGAACTGGAAACGGCCAATAAGTCGCTGCAAGAGGAAATGGACAAGCTGCGCGCAAAAAGCGTAAAAGCTACCAGTCTGCGCGTAGACGTAGGCAAACGCAACGACAAACTTACCACCAGCTCGCGCCGCGCCCGCAATATCACGGTAAGCTTCGACCTCATCGACGTACCGCAGCAATACCACGGCATGCACACGCTTTACCTGGTAATCACCAACGAACAGGGTGTGCCGGTGAAGGCCGCCAACCCCATCCGCACGACGATCCGGGTGGATGACAATTCCGCCGAAATTGAGGCGCAACAGGCCAAAGATGTGGTGCTGGAACAAACACAGCGACTGGTGTTCAACTACGAAGTGCCCGAACGCCTCGAACGCGGTACTTATCGCGCAGCCATCTATACGAGCTTCGGCCTGTTGGGTTCGGTGAGCTTCCGATTGACTTAATTTTTTCACCACAGATTTAAACGGAGTAAAACCGAGTAGCACAGAGCGTGATGTTGACGCTGTGGCACTCGGTTTTACTCCGTTTAAATCTGTGGTTAATAAAAAAACTGAGCAAAAACCATGAATAAATACCTACTCTTCTTAATCATACCACTACTAACGACCGCCTGTGTAGGCAAAAAGAAATTCCTGACGGAAGTCAGCCAGCGACAGAATTGCGAAAAAAAGGCCGCACAACTCGAACAGGATTTGCGTTACGCCCAGGCTCGTATGGCCGAGCAGGACAAAAGCCTGACCGATCTCAACGCCAATTTGCGCCAGCTGGAAAACGACAAAGGTCGCCTTACAACCGAGTTGAAATACAAGGAACAACAAATCAACGACATCACCGACCAGCGCCTGTCGCAAAAGCAACAGATGGAGGCTGCCCTTGCCGCCAAAGCCAAGGAGTTGGAAGCCCGCGAGCAGGTAATCGCCGATCTGCAAAGAGCGATTGCCCAGCGCGATGAAAAGCTCAACGGCATTCTCACAAAAATTCAAATAGCGCTGGCCCAATACACTGCTGAAGATTTGTCGGTAGAAGTAAAAAACGGTAAGCTCTATGTAGCGCTCTCCGACAAGCTGCTCTTTGAAAGCGGCAGCGCCAAGCTCGACCGCCGCGGCCGCGACGCCCTGTCGAGCCTGAGCAACGTATTGTCTAAATACCCCGACCTCGATATCATTGTTGAAGGCCATACCGACAATGTGCCGATGAAAGGCGGCGCCTTTGCCGATAATTGGGACCTCAGCGTGATTCGTGCAACCGCCGTTGTGCGCCTGCTTACCAAAGATTACGCCCTCAACCCCAACCAGGTGACGGCTGCGGGCCGCAGCGAGTTTCAACCCAAAGCCTCCAACGAAAGCCGCGAAGGCCGCGCCCTGAACCGCCGCACGGAGATTATTATCGCCCCAAAACTCAACGATATTTTTTCGGTGCTGCAGCAACAAAACCGCTAGCCTGGAAGGGAGGGTGAGAGGGTGGGAGAGGAAGTCATGCGTCTATATCTCACCCTCCCACTCTCTCACCCTCCCACCCTCCTATCCGAGTTCCTCCAGGGCCGACAAGAGCTGCTCCACCTCCTCCCGGGTATTGTAGGCCACCACGCCCACCCGGGTCACGCCGCCCTGCTCCAGAAGCCCCATGACCTCTGTGGCGCGGATAGCGTAGAAATGGCCGTCCCAGGCGAAAATATTGTGTTGCGCCAGGTGAGTACACACCTCCTCGGGGCGTTTGCCGGCGAAAGTAAACGAGAAAGTGGGCGCCCGCATCGGCGCCTGAATGCCCGGTCCTTTCACCGATATAGCCGGAATAGCCGATAAACCGCTGTAGAGAAGTTTGGCCAAGGCGGCTTCGTGCGCGCCGATAATTCCATACGCCGACAGCAGCCTGTCCCTCAGCGAGTTGCCCTTGCCCTGTGAAGCGATGAACTCGATCGCCGCTTTCACGCCTGCAATAGCGGCGTGGTTGAGGGTGCCGGTCTCTATACTGTAGGGCGCGTGCTGGTAGGCCGTGCGCAGGCGGTCGGTGGGCAGGCGGTCGAGCAGGCCGGGTTTGCAATACAACAAACCTACATGAGGGCCGTAGAACTTGTACGCCGAGCACAACAGAAAATCGCAGCCCAGCGCCTGCACATCGACGGGGAAGTGGGGCGCATAATGCACAGCGTCGACCAAAAGCCAGGCGCCGGCTTCGTAAGCCAGCTTGCGTGCGTGGGCCACATCATTGACGGTGCCGAAAATATTCGAAGCGTAACCCATTGCCACCAGCCGGGTGCGATGGCTGAGTTGGGCTTCGAGCGATTCGAGATTCAGCGTGCCGTCCATGCGCAGTTTAATCTCTTTGACTACGATGCCTTGTTCGCGCAAGGCCAGCCAGGGGCCGCGGTTGGACTCATGGTCGAGCTGGGTGATGAGCACCTCGTCGCCGGGCTGTAAAACACGCCCGATCGCCCGGCTGAGCGAAAAGTTGAGGGTAGTCATATTTTGTCCAAATGAAATGGTATCGGCGCCTTCCGCCCCCAGCAAAGCCGCAACAGCTTGGCGGGTGTGGTGCAGCATATCGTCGGTTTCATGCGTGGTGAGAAATGCGCCGTGGGTATTGGCGTTATAGCGCATATAGTAATCCGACACGGCGTCTATAACGCTTTGGGGAACCTGGGCGCCCGCAGGGCCGTCGAAATAAACAAGCGGTTTGCCCTGATGCAGGCGGGACAGTGCGGGAAACTGGCTGCGTAGTTGATCGTTCATAAGCTGTTGCGGATGTTGTGTATCATCCTCCGCAACAAAAGGTAGGAATAATTGATCAACGCGCCAAAAAAAAATCCGCCTTCGCTGAAACCATCAACGAAGGCGGAAACGAAATGGTTAAGACATATTAATATCTTCCACCACCGCGATTACCACCGTAGCCGCCGCCGCCGTAGCCGCCGCCGCCACCGCGGTTGCCGCCGCCGTAGCCGCCACCGCCGCGGTTACCACCGCCGTAGCCGCCACCGCCGCGATTTTCGCGATCTTCAGCTTGCTTTACTACAATCGTACGCCCATCCAACTCGGATTCGTTGAGTTCTTTGATAGCAGCGCGTGCCTCATCGTCATTCGGCATTTCAACAAAGCCGAAGCCTTTGGAACGGTCTGTGAATTTGTCCATGACAATTTTCACAGAGTCAACTTTACCAAATTGTTCGAAAGCGTCCTGCAAGTCGGCTTCCTGGGTGTCGTAATTCAATTTTGCAACAAAAATGTTCATAAAAACAAATTAAATGAGAATAACAAAAACCAAAATGAAAGTACAAAGGTAGGGAACTTTATCGGCTTTGTCAATTTTTATGCATCTCATTGTCAATTTTTTACAAATTGGCTATAATGAGTTGCCCATTTTCGGTTGTTTTTGCGCTTTTTGAAGGGTGGAACGGCGCCAAAAATGCAAAAGGCCGTCCAAAAGAGTTGGACGGCCTTTTGTCATGTATTGACATTGATTTGACTGAAAGCCGCTATTGGACGATGAGTTTACCCTGCGCTACCATTTGGCCTTCTACACGCCATTGCAGGAAGTAAACGCCCCTGGGCAGGTCGGATATCTCCAGTGTAGTACCGGAAGCAGGCGCCGTTCCCTGGCGAATTAATTGCCCCCGGGCGTCGTGCAATAACCATCGGCCATCTTGAGTCGCAACAGGCTGGTCGAAACGCAACTCCACCTGGCGGGAAGCCGGGTTGGGGAATACCGAGAGCTGGTAAGACGCCATTGCAGGGCCGGGTTCGTAGCTCACCACCACAAAATTATCGCCAATGGTGTGATAAGTAGTATTTGTAATAATAGGCGCGTTGAAATCGAAGTAAATCGCAGCGTTGTTTTCAATAAACGTTCCAATTGGATTGTCGCGAAGTTGCGACACCGTAAATTTCACAAACCCTTGTGAAGCCTCCAGATTGACATTGCTATCCGGCAGCATAATATTGTCGAAATGGAAGTTGAGTATGCCGTCGCCGTTGAGTTCAAAGCGATAGTTGTGGCTGGAAGCGCCGGGCTGTACGGTAGTGGGGTCGAGCCAGGGCGACAGCGTGTCGCGCACTATCACCTGGAAAGCCGTATCGGTACCTGTGTTCTGGAAGCGGATCATGTATTCGATAGGCACATTGGCCTTGATGTAGTGCGGCTCGCCATAGCCGATGGGCACTGCCTGCTTATCGTTGGGGTCGCAGCTTCCCTCGCTCACGCGGCAGTCGATATCTTCAAAGGGCGTATTATCGTTGAGTGGGAACAGGTTGACGAAACCCGTGCTGAACACGTTGGTAGCGTTAAATCCGCAGCCTTCCACTGTAGCGCTGACTTCCTGGCCGGTAAACGAAGTATTGCCCGGGCTCAGCTGGGTTTCCAGGCGATACGTAGCGCCATTGGCAGGCAGATCCACGTTGATCGACTCGCCGCTGTCGAGGTTGTAGGGCGTTTGCTGCATGTACATCACATCATCTTCAATGACCACGTAATAGCCCTGTGTTTGCCCCATATCGGTATTGCCGATATTTTGAAGGGTGAATCGCACCTGGTCGCCGTTGCAGAAGCCGTTGACGTCAATAAAAGGCGCGTTGGGCGCGGGCAGACATATCGTATCGGGGTAGATATGAGCCG
Source organism: Saprospiraceae bacterium (assembly GCA_036741235.1). GTDB lineage: Bacteria > Bacteroidota > Bacteroidia > Chitinophagales > Saprospiraceae > JABWBR01. The sequence goes on from DAINSQ010000015.1 coordinate 37,218, forward strand.
TTACGCAGTGCGACTGGCCTACCACTGTGGCATCGCTGCATTCCAGGTAAAGCGATAGCTGGATATTGCCGCACTCAAATACATCGAGGTCGCCCACAGCAAAAGAATACTGGTTGTTGCCCAACTGCAAATAGGGCAGCGACGAATTAGTGATGGTGAAGTGGGGGTCGAGCGTGACTACCACCGACGCATCCTGGGCTGGTTCCGAGCCATTGTTGCAATAGCGGATATGGTAGGTGTTATTTACGCAGCGGCGCAGGATTGAAGAAGCCACATCTACCGATAGGGAAGGACAATTGGCCAGTGCGATCACCTGAATATTTTGGTAAGAAGTATCATAGAAGTTTTCGGCATGAATGGTATACACGCCGCATTGCTGCCATAGCAGGCTGGGAGGAATGGTAACTACCGTATAAAAACCGGTGTCGACCAAAATGCGGTAATTGCCGTCGTCGTCGGTTGTAGTGTAGTGTGTTTGGCCTGTGGCTGAAGTCAACCGTACTGTCCAACCCGGCATATGGCGAATGATGTCGTCGGTCAGGCAGGTAGAAGATTGGTATACATTGCCCATGATCCAGTGCGAAATGGAATAGCCCTGGTTGTCGGTAAGGCCCATATACATATCGTTTTGTTCCAATCCGGCAACCACATAACCCGAGTTGCCCCTGGGGATAGCCCTGCCGAGTTGGAAGCCCTGAACGGTAGTGCCAGGCGTTCCAGTATTGGGATATAGACGTTCCCAAACCGCATCGCCGTTTTCGTCAACCAGGGTCAGGAATGCGCCGCCTGCCGATTGCCAGAAATTGGTGAGCGAGCCGGCCAGGATATAGCCTTGTCCGGGTACCGGTTCAACGGAAACTACGTTGCCGACGCCCGAGCCGACGCCCTGCCACCAGAGCTGGTTGCCGTCGCTGTCGGTTTTAAGTACAATAGCGCCATAACCGGCTACTCCCGAGGCGCCGCCGCCGATGAGCAAGCCGCCGTCGGTGGTAGCGCAGAGGTCGTAACCGACGGCGGAGGTAGTCAGGGTATATTCCTGTTGCCAAAGGATACTTCCATCAAGATCCGTTCTGATCAGCAGCAAATTAGCGCCTTTATTACCTGTCGCGGCGTATCCGTCGGGTAAGGCTACCAAACCGTGAATTTGTTGGTAGAGATTGGGGCTGCCTCCTGTGAGGTAATGCTGCACCCACTCCAGATTGCCGTCGGCGTCAGTTTTAATAAAAACAGGTCCGGCATTGGTTTGCTGCACAAACCCGGCCGTCGCCAGCAGAAATCCGCCGTCGGCAGTAGCGGTGAACGCTCCGCTGGATATATACATATTGGGAGTAGCGGTTAGCGAAGGCACATTGAAGTACCGCGTCCAGAGCGTATCGCCCTGGGCGTCTACCCGTATAAGGCCCATATCTCCATTTGAGCCGGGAGAATTGTTAGCGTTTGCGCTTACCCCCAGCATATACCCGCCGTCGGGCGTGGCGGCCATACCCAGCAGGCGGTCGTTGCGAATAGCGCCTTCGTAGTATACTTGCTCCCATTGGGATAGTCCGTTGGCATCGGTTTTGATCAGTCTGATATAATGACGCGACGCTCCGGTGGGCAGGTCGGCTTCGCCTCCCAATAAAAAGCCGCCATCGGCCGTGTTGAGGACGTCAAAAGCCGCCGTTCGACCCGTCGAATGCGGGTAGGTGCGCTCCCAGCCCTGTGATTGGGCGGTTATGCTCAGCGCGAGTATTAATAATGCAGATAAGAGATAAGAGCTTGTTTTCATAATTGTTCATGATTTTCTACTACAAAAATTCAACATTAGCCCGCACAAGACAACAACAAATTTCGACAATCATAATGAATTTGCGTTTATAAATTTAAAATTAAAATCTGATAGTCAATTTTTTATAAAAAATAGTATAATAAAAATATATTTAGGTTATGAAAAATAGCAAACTGATTATCGCCCTGGCAACGCTTCAAAAACGAGAATGGAGGGAATTATCGGCATTTGTGCGCTCTCCTTTTTTCAATAAAAGAGCCGAGGTGGCGCGCTTGTTTGATTATTTGGAGGAGCAGCTACCTTCCTGGCGGCAGCCGCCGGACAAGCAGGCGGTATTCGAGCAGTTGTTTCCCGGCCGCCCCTACGATCCGCAGGCTATGCGGCAACTGATGAGCTGGCTGATGCAGCTTACCGAGCAATACCTCGCCTATCAAAGCTGGCAGGAAGATCCTCACGGCGAGCGCCTGCAATTGGCCCGGGCATACCGGCGGCGCAAACTCGACGACCACTTTGTACAAACGGTAACCGATGCTGAAGCAAGGCAGCGCAAACTCCCGTTGCGTCATGCCGGATATTACCACAACACATACCAGTTGCACGAAGAACGCTACCAGTGGGAAGCCGCCCAGTTGCGCACCGGCAAGCACAACTTGCAGGAAATCGGAGATTACCTCGACATCAGTTTTATCGCCCGCAAAATGCGGCTTGTATGCCTGGCCCTGGCTCACCAGGCCGTATACAAGGCAGATTACGAATTTGCCCTGCTCGACGCCGTGTTGCAGGATCTCAGGCAACGCCCCCAATTACTCGAATCGCCGGCCGTCGCCGTTTATTATTACGGGTACCATGCCCTCACCCACCAGGAGGATCCAAGCCACTTTCAGGTGTTTAAACAGGCGATTTTTGAACACAAGCCGGCTTTTCCAATAGAAGAATGGCGCGACCTGATCCTGCTGGCAATCAATTACTGCATCCGGAAACTCAATGAAGGCCACGAGCAATTTGCCGAGGAAGGACTTTCACTATATCAAGAGGGCCTTGCCAGCGGTTTGCTACTCAATGAAGGCATCCTGTCTCGATTTGCTTATCGCAATATTGTTGCTATGGGGCTCAAAGTCGGCGCTTTCGATTGGGTAGAGCGATTTATCCACGAATACAAAAACGCCCTCGAAAAAAAGCACAGTGAGAGTATGTACAGCTTTAGTCTGGCTCGCCTGGCTTATGAGCGCGGCGATTTGGCCCAGGCGCTGGCTTTGCTGCAAAAAGCCGATTATGCCGATTTATTGCTCAATCTGGCAGCCAAAACGCTGCTTATCAAAATATATTACAAACTCGACGAATGGGACCCCCTCCAGGCACACCTCGACGCTATGAAAAATTTTATCCTCCGCAAACGACTACTCGGCTACCATCGCCAGAACTACCTCAATATGGTGCGCTATACCAAAAAGTTGCTCGCCGTTAATTTCTACGACCGGGCTGCCATCGATGCGCTTCGCCATGCTATTGTACATGAGGAGGTACTCACGGAACGGGAGTGGCTGCTGGAGCAGGTGGAGGGGGGGTAGGATGTTGTTGCAGGCTGCCTTTTTGTTTTCTATTTGCTGAATAGTAAAAGCGTATACCAAATACAAAGCCGAACCTGTCGTTTAAAGCGGGGTGTTGGTCTATGAAAACTTGCCAAATCGTACTTTTCGGGATTATTTTTCGTAATATTAAGGCAAATCCCTTGGTATGAGCCAAAAAATCGTCAAAGCGCTTCCTGAACTACTGGAAGCAGGCGTGATCTCGCAAGAAACGGCTGATCGCATCAAAGCCTATTACGATGAAAAAGAGGGGCAACACCCCAACCTGCTGTTCTCCATTTTTGGCGTTTTAGGCGCATTGCTGATAGGGTTGGGCATCTTTTTGCTGGTTGCCCATAATTGGGATGAGCTGTCGCGCGCGGCAAAAACCGCTATTGCATTTGCGCCTCTCGCCCTGGGGCAAGCCGCTGCAGCTTATGCCCTGCTTAGCCGCAACGACAGCGTAGCCTGGCGCGAAAGCGCCTCCACCTTTCTGATCCTGGCCATCGGCGTATGTATCGCGTTAATAAGCCAGATATACCAGATTCCCGGCAATATTTCGTCATTCCTGCTTACGTGGCTTCTACTGGGCCTGCCGTTGGTATACATTCTCCGCTCTTCAATGGCGGGAATTTTGTACCTCATCGGCATCACCTATTACGCCTGCGAAATCGGCTATTTCAACTATCCCCAATCGGAATCGCCCATTTATTGGGGCTTATTGCTTTTATTAGCGCCACATTATTATTTATTATTAAAAAAGCCAACCGCCGGCAATTTCTTCCTGGCCTTTAATTGGCTGATTCCCACCTCACTACTTATTGTGTTGGGCATATTGGCGCAAAAGGAAGTCCACCTGATGTTTGTGGCCTATTTCAGCTTGCTGGGGGTTTTTTACCTCGTGGGGCATACGCCGTTTTTCCAACGCTTAAAAAACATTTTTAACGGCTACGAGATTATCGGATCGCTGGGCATGATTATTTTGTTATTGGTGGCCAGTTTTGAATGGTTTTGGAAAGAAATGGGACAGGAAACCGCGTTATTTGCAGCCTTACATGCCCCTGAAAGTTGGCTGGCGCTGGGATTGACAATAGCCTGCGGCGCGCTTTTGTTTTTAAATAAAGAAAAACCCGACTGGACCGACGGTCAGCTCAAATTGTGGACGCCGTTGGCATTTGCCGTTATTTTTTTTACTGGCTTCGAAAATACTACGCTGCCTTTTATTTTAACCAATGTATTGCTTTTTGCCCTCGGCGTTAGCACCATCTGGCATGGCGCCAAGGCCAATCACCTGGGGATTCTTAATTATGGCCTGCTCATCCTGACGGCGCTGATTGTATGTCGCTTTTTGGACGACAGGTTCAGTTTCGTAACGCGGGGCATTGCCTTTGTGGCGCTAGGCATCGGGTTTTTTATGGCCAATTACTGGATGCTGCGACAGCGGAAAATTTTATCCGTAGAGCAAAACAGAGTTAATTGGAATTCCACGGAGTCGGAATAACCTAAATATAAAATCAGGTCAATGAAAAATATAGCGCTGATAGCTTTAGTGCTCACTTGTGTCGCACAATGGATTGTACCTGCCAACATGATCCGGCAACGCGAGCAGATACTTGACGCCGGAACGGTTTATAAGTTCAAGACTGCGCCGGTAGACCCTGTCGACGCCTTCCGCGGGCGTTATGTGCAGTTGTGGTTTGAAGCCAATTCACTGACCTTGCGAGATACTACGCAGCAATGGTACTCAGGTGAAGAAGTTTATCTTCAACTATCAACTGACAGTGCAGGGTTCGCCACTTTTACCGATGCCCTGAAAATGCCTCCTGCCGGGGGCGACTACTTGCTGGCCAAAGTCAGTTATACCGACGTATACGCCAAACCGCCTGTTATGTTTATCACTTTACCTTTCGACCGTTTTTACATGGAAGAAAGCAGGGCCCCGAAGGCAGAACAACAATACAACGAAGCCGCCCGCGATACCTCAAAAGTCACCTACGCCGTGGTTAAAATCAATGCCGGCCAGGCTGTGCTCGAAGATGTGGTGATTGATGGGATTTCGCTGCGGTAGGGATACCGGTCAGACCGTTTGAAACGGTCTGACCGGTACACGGTACACGGTCTGACCGGTAAAAAAAAAATTAATATGCCAACTCGCTTAACAACCCTCGTACTGAGCCTCATCTGGCTCCTACCTTTGTCCGCCCAGGACTATGCAGGCCGCTGGAAAGGCGCCATCGAATTGCCAGGTACCAAGCTGGAATTGTCCATCGACTTGTCGCAAAAAGACGGCAAATGGACAGGCGATATGGATATTCCGCTCCAGCAGGTAAAAGACATGGCCCTGGCGGAATTGATCATCGAAGGTCTTTCGATAAAATTCAAATTGCCGGAAGTGCCCGGCAATGCTGCTTTTTCCGGCAATTTTAACAATAGCGCATCGCTGATTGAAGGCGATTTTACCCAGATGGGGCAGACCTTCCCGATGCGCCTGGAAAAAGAAGACGAAATTGCAAAACGAGAGGCCAAGGCGCGCCAGGACAAGGCAATATCCACTTTCCTCACCCTGGCAGACTCGCTGCGAAAAAGCCAGCAGGTGCCCGGCATCGGCATTGGTATCATAAAAGACGGGCAGATTTTGTGGGCCGGCGGATTGGGCCAACGCGATGTCGAAAAAAATCTGCCGGCAACGGCCAATACCCTCTTTGCCATCGGTTCTACTACCAAAGCCTTCACCGTTATGGGGATCGGCCTGCTGGTAGAAGACGGACTGTTGGAATGGGATAAACCCGTTATCGGCTATATGCCCGACTTTCGCCTCTACGACGAATTTGCCACCAAAGAAATGACCCCCATTGACCTGGTAACCCACCAGTCGGGGTTGCCGCGCCATGATGCATTGTGGTACGGATCTTCATTAAGCCGGCAGGAATTGTATGAGCGCCTTCGACACCTGCCGCCCAATAAAAGCTTCCGCTCCGGCTGGGAGTACCAAAACCTCATGTACCTGACAGCGGGCGTATTAATTGAAAAAATAACCGGCAAGCGTTGGGAAGATTTTACCCGCGAGCGCATCTTCAAGCCGCTGGGTATGAACCAATCGGTTTTTTCGGCAACAGAAGCGCCCAAAGGCGCTGAAACGGCGCTGCCATACCGCAAAGATGGCGACAAAGCCGTGCGTATGCCCTATCGCGAAATTGCCGCTATCGGCCCCGCCGGCTCTATTTATTCAAGCGTAAACGACATGCTCAAGTGGGTGCAAATGCACCTCGACGCCGGCAAAGCCAACGGCCAGGCTTTTATCTCGGCTGATGCCGTCAACAAAATGCACCATGCCCACAAAGTTATTGAAGGCAGCGAATCGACCGTTTATCCTGAGTTTTCGGCGCGCAGCTACGGATTGGGATGGTTTGTATACAACCGGGGCGAACTGAAAGTGGTGCAACACGGCGGCAATATCGACGGGTTTTCCGCTTATGTGTATATGTTGCCCCATCAACAGATCGGAATGGTATTTCTTACCAACAGAAACGGCACGGCCCTGCCCAACGTGCTGGCCAATTACGCTACCGATCTGCTACTCGAAAAACCCTACACCGATTGGAGTACCAGAGTATTTGGCGATCAGGCCAAAAAAGCGGAAGAACAGGAAAAAGAAGCCGGCAAGAAGAAGCCGGTAGCCGGTACTTCACCGAGTCATGACTTCAATGATTATGTGGGTAAATACGAGCATCCCGGTTATGGCTTCATCGATGTAAAGAAAGTTGGCGATAGCCTGCGCCTGGCTTTTAATGCTTTTGAGACTACGCTTCGCCATTGGCACTACGATGTGTTCAACGCCCATTTTGCCGAATTGGAATCGGATATGCTTATCACTTTTTATACCAATAAAGACGGAGTGGTTGAAAAACTCTCGGCGCCTATCGAACCTTCGCTGCCTGAAGACCTGGTATTCGCCAGGTTGCCCCCCGATTTGCTGAATGATGAAAAATACGTGGCAGCTATTTCCGGTTCTTATGAATTGGAAGGAACAACCTGCAAAGTCGAGAAAAAAGGCGCCAAACTATACGTTACTTTGCCCGGCCAGCCTCCCTACGAATTGCAGCCTTACCGGGAAAATGAATTCAAACTCAAAAACCTGAACGGCTACAGTTTGAGGTTTTATTTCGAAAATGGAAAAGATAAAGCCTCCTCCGCTGAATTCCACCAGCCGGATGGGGTTTATAAGGCGGTGAGAAAGTGATGTGCTGATGTGCTGATGTGCTGATGTGCTGATGTGCTAATTTGCTAATTTGCTGATTTGCTAATTTGCTAATAATTAAATAATAATAAATAATCAGCACAACTT
>DAINSQ010000016.1:0-44264 GCA_036741235.1 Saprospiraceae bacterium
CAACCTTCATCAACCTTCATCAACCTTCATCAACCTTCATCAACCTTCATCAACCCATAAAAAAAAAGGTTATGAAAAATAAAGGTCACTACTTGCGAAGAGTATTTGTATGGGAACTTCCGGTGCGGGTATATCACTGGCTCAACGCATTGGTTATTGTAGCGTTGTGTGCAACGGGGTACCTCATTGGCAGTCCGCCGGGTATTATGTCGAATGCCGAGGCTTCTCATCGCTACTTATTTGGAATCATTCGATTCATACACTTTGTTGCCGCATATATTTTCTTTTTCAATTTCATCTTCAGAATTTACTGGGGGTTTGTGGGTAACAAATACGCCGATTGGAAAAATTTCATACCTACCGATAAAAAATTTTTCCGGGATATGTGGGAGGTATTGAAATTGGATATTCTCATGCTAAAGGGAAAAGAAAACCCGGCAATCGGTCACAATGCATTGGCTGGATTTACCTATTTCCTCACGTTTATTGCCTTCATGGTACAGTGCATTACCGGTTTTGGTTTGTATGCCTCCATGAGCGATTGGTGGTTTGCCGATCTGTTCGTATGGGTATCTAATGTATTCGGCGGCGACTTTGCGCTGCGCAACTGGCACCATGCCGCTATGTGGTTTTTCATTATCTTTGCTATGGTTCACGTATACCTTGTGTTCTATCACGATTACGTTGAAGGCCGTGGGGAGATCTCCTCTATGGGCGGCGGCTGGAAATTTATTGAGAAGGAGGTATTTGAAGAGGAGAAGGCGTGATTTCTGTTATAGGTTGTAAGTTGTAGGTTTTATTCACAACCTGCAACCTACAACCTGCAACCTACAACCTGATGCACAAACCCCTACTAGTCATGGGCCTGGGCAACCTGGTCATGGGCGATGAAGGCTTCGGCGTTGCTTTTGCCCGGGCCATGGAAGAAGAAGACCTTCCCGATTATGTCACCGTTATGGACGGCGGTACGGGCGGCTTCCACCTGATGGGTCACCTGGAGGCGCATCCGACGGTGATACTCGTAGACGCCACCATGGATGAACGTCCGCCGGGAACTATTCGCCTTATCAGGCCGCGTTTTGCCGCCGATTTTCCAAAAGCAATCAGCACCCACGATATAGGATTGAAAGACCTCGTTGAAGGTATGCAGATCTTGGGCAAATTGCCTGATATTCATCTTTTTGTGGTTTCTATAGCAACCGTTCAGCCGCTTTATATCGGCCTCTCTCCCGAAATTGAAGCCGTTATCCCACAGGTGATTCAGGAAGTTAAATCCCTTATTACGCGGTTAGCTACAGAATAATCTTTGTTAAGGGGAACTAAAATTATTAGTCGGACGTATATTATTTTATTCATACATCCGATTGTGGTTATGCTCGCGAAAAGTCTACGCCTGTACAAAAACTCCTTTTCAGGACTCTCCAGGGATATCTGGCTATTGGCAGCTGTTACGCTGCTCAACCGGGCCGGTACGATGGTCATTCCCTTTATGACCGTATTTCTCACCCACGAAAAGGGATTCACCCTTCAGCAAGCGGGTTGGGTGATGACCAGCTTCGGCGTAGGCTCGGTTGCGGGGTCTTATGCAGGCGGCTGGCTCAGCGACCGCTATAGTTTTTCGAAAGTACAATTTTGGACATTATTCCTCAGCGGGTTTATGTTCATTGTGCTACAGGTGGTTGATGGGGTGTTGCCCATGTGTGGCGTCATTTTTGTATTAAGCCTGATAGCCGATGCTTTTCGACCCGCCAATATGTCGGCGGTAGCCGCATACAGTACGCCCGAAACACGCACGCGGTCGTTATCGCTCAACCGGTTGGCTGTCAACCTGGGTTTTGCCATCGGCCCTGCCGTGGGCGGCTGGCTCGCAGCCTCAAAGGGCTATAATTGGCTTTTTTGGGTTGACGGGCTTACTTGTATATCGGCGGCCTTTCTACTTCGCTTGCTACTGAGCCCTAGAAACCGGCAAATTGACAAACAACAGCCCGCCGAAGTATCAACGCCGCCGATTTCTGCATATCGCGACTGGCACTACCTGGCATTTATTGCCATTACGATGTTTTCGGCAATTGCCTTCATGCAGTTGTTTTTTACGTATCCGGTATTTCTCAAGTCAGAATATGGGTTGAGCGAAAGTTATATTGGCTCCCTCATGGCGCTCAACGGATTGTTGATTGCCGTTGCCGAGATGCCGCTGGTATATACGCTGGAAAGGCGTTTTACCCCGCCGGCCTTGATTGGCACGGGTTATATGATGGTAGCCGCTTCATTTCTCATTTTCAATATATTTGCCGTCGGTACGCTGATCCCTTTAATATCTATGATCATTGTTACGCTTGGGGAAATGTTGTATCTGCCGTTTACCAATTCGCTGGCTATGAGTCGCCCGCAAGCATCCAACCGGGGGCAATACCTGGCTTTGTATACGATGGCTTTTTCAGCGGCTAACGTAGTGGCGCCTACGCTGGGCATGCAAATTGCCGGTGCATGGGGGTACGAAACCCTGTGGTATGTAACCGCCGGCTTCTGTCTTTTAGCGCTCATTGGCCTTTGGCTTTTGCGCGAACTACTGGCCAAATCGAAGTGGGCGGCAGAGTTAAGCTGATTTGCCAATATGTTGATGCTGTAATTTTTCGGGTAAGTTGTTTTTTTATATAAATGTAACCCAGGCCCTCACATGTCACTAACCGCTTATCGCCAATTCTGCAGGGAGCAGCAAAACAATTTGCCCGTTTTTGCACAGGATTGGTATCTCGACGCCTGTGGAGAAGGGCAATGGCATGCGGCGGTAATAGAGCAAGGCGGTGGCGTTGTAGCCGCTTTGCCCTATTTTTTAAAACATAAAGCGGGATTCAGCTATATTACCATGCCTCCCTTTGTAAAAATGATGGGGCCCTACCTTGCCGACCCGTCCGCTTCGCTTACGGAACAACACCAACTTCTAGAACAACTTATTGCGCAATTGCCGCCTGTGGCAGCGTTCAAGCAATGTTTTCACTACAGTTCGAGCAACTGGTTGCCGTTTTACTGGGCAGGTTATCGCCAAACGACGCGTTATTCTTATCGACTTAACCTGGAAAATGGCGCAGAGGCCGCGCTGCAAGCCATTAATCGCAACATGCGGCGTAACCTGCAGAAGGCGCAGGCTCAACTCACGGTAGTCCACGAACTTAACCCCGAAGATTTCTACCGCATTAATGCAATGAGTTTTGAGCGACAGGGATTGCAACTACCCTATTCAGCCGATCAGTGGCGCCGTCACTACGCTGCTTTGCAGCAACAAGGATGCTGTTGTTTATTTGCCGCCTACGACCAACAAGGCCGCCTTCATGCCGCCGCCTGTCTGATATGGGACGCGCAGTCCTCCTGGTATCACCTCTCGGGCGACGACCCCGGCCTTCGGCAAAGTGGAGCGGGCATCCTGCTTATCGCGGAGGCTATTCGTTATACCGCCGACCGGCTCCGACTACCTGTTTTTGATTTTGAAGGCAGCATGATGCGCAATATAGAAGCCATTCGTCGCCAGTTTGGCGCCGCTCAGCAACCTTACTTTGCTGTATGGAAGTACAACTCGCTGTTGTATCGCCTCATCGACAGGCTTCGCGGCCGGGAAGGGATGTAGGGGCGCCTTAGCCTGCCACTTCTTCGTATATATGGATATAGTGGCCGGCAGCGCGTTCCCACGAAAAATCGATAAGCATAACTTTGCTGCGAATCCGCTCAAAATCCTCCCTTTGATTGTAGTAAAGGTCGGCAGCGCGGTATATGGCCATGGCAGCGTCTTCCACCGAAAAATTATTGAATCTGATACCCCGGCCGATGCCGCTGGGTTCGCCGATGTCGGGTACTGTGTCTTTTAGACCTCCTACTGAGCGCACAATGGGTATCGTACCGTAGCGCATGGCGTACATCTGGTTGAGCCCGCAGGGTTCAATTCGCGAAGGCATAATTAAAAAATCAGAGCCCGCGTAGATTTGGTGAGCCAGGGCCTCGTTGTATTCGATGGTGCAATCAAATCGGCCTCGGAACTGGTTGGCCAGGTGACGGAAAGCGTCTTGCAGGCGTGGTTCGCCGGTGCCTTCCAGAATAAAGCACACGCGCATGCCGCTTTGCAGCACCCGGGCGAAAGCATCGGGCAACAGGTCTACTCCTTTTTCATTTACCAGACGGCCAATAAAACTCACCAGCGGCATACTGGGGTCAATATTGAATCGCTGTGCCAGTATGCGCTTATTTTCAGCTTTATAAGCCTCAACGTTATCGCGCAGCGGGGAGGCGATAAATTGATCGGCCCGGGGATCCCACACCTGTGCGTCGATACCGTTGAGGATGCCGGCGCATTTGTGCTGTTCGTGCCAGAACAGCCATTCCATGCCGTGGGAATCGTGGCGCAATTCTTCGAGATAGCTGGGCGACACTGTAGTCACGCGCCAGGCACATTTTACGCCGGCAGCCAGGGGACATATCGTATCGGCCCAGTCGAGCAGGCCGCGGGCGCCGGCATCAAAAAAGGGCATGAGGTACATATTGCGCCAGCTGAAGGCCCCGTGGTAAGCGCCGTTGTGAATGGTAAATACCGTGGGAATATGGCGCAGCGCCCCATACTCGGGGCAGTGTTTGATCATAAAAGGAATAAGCCCGGTATGGTGATCGTGGCAGTGCAACACCAGCGGGTGGCTGGGCGAGTTAACAAGCCATTGCAGTACCGCTTGTTGAAAACACAGGTAGCGCTCCACCTCGTCGTTGTAGGTATAACCGCTGGGGTCGGCATAAATGCCCGGCCGATCAAATAAACCGGGGATATTGGCTACAAAAAACGGGAATTCAAGGCTATTGCCCGTTTCCTGTTCGATGGTAAACGGCACATAGACATTGTGCAGGCGTATCGCTCCCCGGAAAACGGTGGTAAAATGGTGCGATTCAATCCATTTGAGCCGGTATTTGGGTATGATAACGCCCGTTGATATGCCGGCTTTATTCAGGTATTTGGGCAGGGCGCCGACTACGTCGCCCAATCCGCCGGTTTTGGCCGCGGGATAACACTCTGCGCTGATATGTAAAATCTTCATACTGGGTTCGAGATATTGCGTTTACAGCGCCCAAGGTAGTAATTTTCTGTTGTACAACCCTCTCATTCGTTAATCCCGGCAATCGTCTCCTTGATTGCAACCGTAAAGGGGTGTAGATATTCAGGAATATTATTGTCCATATGATCGATCAGCCAATAGCGGGTTTGGCCGTCGCGTTTTACTTCCAGATAGATGCCGCCCCAGTCGCCGGCGTCGGGTTGACCGATGGTGGTTTCGGTTTCATTCCAGAGATCGTCGGGCATTTGGTCGGGCAGGTCGGCTGCAATGGCATAGGCGGCATTGTCTAACAACACCAGTTGCCGGTCTTCAAAATCGGCGATGCCTGGGTAATCGTCGAGCGTATCTTCATACAGTTTTTCATTTTGAATAACAAAAATCTCAACGCACTGCTCGCCGCCGCATTCGCCGAAAAAATGGCCGAAAATAAAATAGTCGAAATCAGCGGATTGCAGAACATCGTCCCGATCGTGCTTACAGGAAGAAAGTGCAATAAGCAGAAACGCACACAGATAAAACCAGCCGGTCTTTTTCATGTTAATTACAATTGATGTTTAAGCGTATAGACGCCGGGGGATTGTCCTGGGGTTGGGTATGCTCATTACTTTGCCAAAGTATTCGTAGCTTTGAACGCTGAAATGAAGGTTTATGTCCAAATCATTGGGGTCGATCCAACAGCCGATCGCAGAGGAACTCAAGCAATTTGAAACGCACTTCCGGCAGTCAATGCGCAGTTCGGCGCCGTTGTTGGATCGCATCACATTTTATATCGTCAAGCGCAAGGGCAAACAGGTAAGGCCCATGTTTGTTTTCCTCTCTGCCAAACTGTGCGGAGAGGTAGGCGCCCCCACTTATGTGGCTGCTTCGCTCATCGAATTGCTGCACACGGCCACGCTGGTCCACGACGATGTAGTGGACGACGCCTACGAACGCCGCGGCTTTTTTTCGATTAATGCGCTGTGGAAGAACAAAATTGCGGTATTAGTGGGCGACTACCTGTTCTCGCAGGGCATGCTGCTGGCATTAAAGAACAAAGAATACCGCCAACTCGAAATCGTCTCCGACGCTGTCAAAGCGATGAGCGAAGGCGAACTGTTGCAAATGGAAAAAGCCCGCCGCCTGGATATCGACGAGGCTGTCTATTACGAGATTATCAGGCAAAAAACAGCTTCACTGATTGCTTCCGCCTGTGCCGCGGGCGCTTCATCTACCGCCAAAGACGAGCAACTGGTGCAGCGCATGCACGATTTCGGCGAAAAGATCGGCATGGCTTTTCAAATTCGCGACGACCTCTTCGACTTTGGCACCGACGACGTGGGCAAACCCCTCGGCATTGATATCAAGGAAAAAAAATTGACACTGCCCCTGATCTATGCTCTCCAACACGCCCCAAAAACCCAGCGCCGCGAAATACTCAACGAAATTCGCATGCGCAGCGACAAACCCGAAAGCGTTAAAAAAGTGATCGAGTTTGTGCGCAACAGCGGCGGTATGGAGTATGCTACGCGGGTGATGAACGACTATCGCGATAAGGCTTTCGAGTTGCTGTACCTGTTCCCCGCCTCCGATGTTCGTCAGTCGCTCGAAGACCTGGTACGTTTTGTAACAGAAAGGGGAAAGTAAACGGTCGGGGTTAAGCCATCTTCAATCAGCTTCTGCGTTTCGCAAATTTGAAAAAAAAACTTGATAGGCCTTTGAAAATAATACGGTGCGGTTTCAACTTAAACATTCATTGGTATTCCAAACTAAACCCTGTATCTTTGCACCGCAAATAACACTACTATGAGCCTTTTCCGCTTCAACGCACTCGAAGCAGTGCAAAATCGCTCGCCTTTTGATCTCGAATACATGGAGGCGCCCGATACCAAAATCTCCGCTTTTTTTGGCAGCAATGTATTTAGCGACAGCGTGATGCGGGAATACCTGCCCGAAGAGGTGTACCTCAATCTCCAGACAGCTATTGCCTCAGGCGCCAAGATCACCCGTGAAGACGCCGACGTGATCGCCAGCGCGATGAAGCGTTGGGCCATGGATCGCGGCGCTACGCACTATACCCACTGGTTTCAACCTCTCACCGGGCGTACGGCGGAAAAACACGATGCCTTTTTTACGCTCAATCACGAAGGTAAAGCCGTAGAAGAATTCAACGGCGACGCCCTGGCTCAGCAGGAACCCGACGGCTCCAGTTTTCCCGGGGGCGGTCTGCGTTCAACTTTCGAAGCCCGGGGGTATACCGCCTGGGACCCCTCATCGCCGGCTTTTATTCTCGAAGTAGGCGACGGGAAAACGCTCTGTATTCCCACGATTTTCGTTACTTATTCGGGCGATTCGCTCGACTATAAGCTGCCCCTGCTCAAATCACAGGCTTATCTCGAAAAAGCCGCCATACCGGTTTGCCGCTTGTTCGACGATAAAGTAACCCGCGTAATCACCACGCTTGGTTGGGAGCAAGAGTACTTCCTCGTTGACGAGGCGCTGTACAATGCCCGTCCCGATCTTTTGATGACCGGTCGCACGCTGTTGGGCAAACACTCGCCCAAAGGGCAACAACTGGAAGACCACTACTTCGGTTCTATACCCGAGCGCGTTTATGCTTTCATGCGCGACCTCGAAACCGAGTGTCATAAATTGGGTATCCCTGTGCGCACCCGCCACAACGAAGTCGGCCCCGGCCAATACGAGTTGGCCCCCATGTACGAGGAGGTCAATGTGGCTGTCGATCACAACCAGTTGCTCATGGACCTCATGGACCGCGTGGCGCACCGCCACCACTTCCGTGTGTTGCTGCACGAAAAACCCTTTGCCGGCGTCAATGGCTCGGGTAAGCACAACAACTGGTCGATGGCTACCGACACCGGCAAAAACCTGTTGTCGCCCGGCCCTACCCCAGGGCGCAATCTGCGATTCCTGACTTTCTTTGTCACTACCATAAAAGCTGTACATAGGTACGCCGACTTGCTGCGCGCCAGCGTAGCTTCGGCATCCAACGACCACCGCCTTGGCGCCAACGAAGCGCCGCCGGCCATCGTGTCGGTGTTTATCGGCGAGTCGCTCACCAAGGTACTCAACGGCATCGAAGCCGGCATCGAGGCCGATGCCGCCGGGGTAAAGGAACTGCTCGACCTGCTCAGCAAAATTCCCAACCTCGAACGCGATAATACCGACCGCAACCGTACCTCGCCCTTCGCCTTTACCGGCAATAAGTTTGAAATACGCATGGTAGGCTCTTCGATGAACTGTGCCGCGCCGATGACCGTAATGAATACGATTGTGGGCCGCCAGTTGAATGAATTCAAAGCATCGGTAGACGACCTGATCAAAAAGGGTATGGACAAAGACAGCGCGGTGCTGAGCGTGATCAAGCAGTATATCACCGAGTCGAAACCCATCCTGTTTGAGGGCGACGGCTATAGCGATGCCTGGAAAGAAGAAGCCGCCCGCCGTGGGCTCAGCAATACGCCCAACACCCCCGATGCGCTCGGCGCTTATCTCAGCGACGCAGTGGTGGATCTGTTTACTACAAGCGGCGTCTTCACCGAACGCGAATTACACGCCCACTATGATGTGATGTGCGAAAGTTATAACCTCAAAATGCAAATCGAATCGCGCACAATGGGAGAAATGGTGATCAACCACATTTTGCCGGCCGCCATCCGCTATCAAACAGTGATGGCCGATAACATTGCATCGCTAAAGGCAATCGACTTGTCCGAGGATAGCTACCAGGCCCAACTCGACCTTGTGCGCCGTATTAGTGAAAACATTAGTCGCCTGAAAACGGCCGTAGAGCAAATGACTACCGCCCGCAAAGAGGCCAACCGCCACGTGCACGCTATCGATAAGGCCATGGCTTATTGCAATCTGGTGAAGCCGCTGATGCATGAAATACGCTTGTACGCCGACCGCCTTGAATACCTGGTAGAAGACCAGGAGTGGCCGCTGGTGAAGTACCGCGAACTGATGTTCTTGCGGTAGTCGCTTTTTGATTAACAATTTGATCCAAAATACCTTGTTTTCTTAAACAAAACAACGGAACCTCTGTTGAACATGCTTGTTACACAAAACACGATAAACAACCTTGAGCAAGCACGTTATTGTAATTGGATCGGGATTTGCCGGACTTTCTGCGGCGACCAACCTCGCAGATAAAGGTTTCAATGTTACTATCCTCGAAAAAAACGAGGTACCTGGCGGTCGCGCCCGCAAATTTGAGGCAGAGGGCTTTATGTTCGATATGGGCCCCAGCTGGTACTGGATGCCTGATGTTTTTGAACAGTATTTTGGCAGTTTTGGCAAAAAACCATCCGATTACTATGACCTCGTCAGGCTGGATCCTTCTTACCGCATTATTTTTGGAAAAGACGACGTCATGGAAGTGCCCGCCTACCGCGAGGCGCTGATGGCCATGTTTGAACGCTATGAGCCGGGCAGCAGCGGCAATTTGCGGCGCTTTCTCGCCGAGGCGGAATACAAATACCGCGTGGGCATGGGTGAGTTTGTACACAAACCCAGTCTTTCCATTTGGGAATTCGCCGACATCCGCATCCTCATCAGTTTGTTCCGCCTGCAAATGTTCAACTCGATGTCGACCCATGTGCGCCAACTATTCAAAAACGAACAACTCGTCCAACTGCTCGAATTTCCCGTGTTGTTTCTTGGCGCCACCCCCGAAAAAACGCCGGCCATGTACAGTTTGATGAACTACGCCGACCTGGAGCTGGGCACCTGGTATCCCATGGGTGGTATGTTCAAAATCGTGGAAGCCATGGTTAGCCTGGCCCGCGAAAAAGGCGTTCGCATAGAACTGGGGCAGGAAGTACAGCAGATTGTGGTAGAAAATGGTCGCGCTACAAAAGTAATCACACAAGATAAAACTTATACTGCCGATATCGTAGTAGGCGGCGCCGATTACCACCACGTAGAGCAGCGCCTGTTGGCCCCCGAATACCGGCAGTATTCTGCTGCATATTGGGATCGGCGTACTATGGCGCCTTCGTCGCTGCTCTTTTACCTCGGCGTCAATAAGCGCATTGAGGGGCTCAAGCACCACAACCTCTACTTCGACGAAGACCTCAAACAACACGCCATCGAGATATACGACAACCCCAAATGGCCTGAGAAACCCTTGTTTTACGTGTGCGCGCCATCGGTCACCGACCCCGGCGTAGCGCCCGAAGGCTGCGAAAATCTCTTCGTGCTCATACCTCTGGCCCCCGGCCTCGAAGACACGCCCGAGCGCAGGGAAGAATATTACAATATCGTCATGACCCGACTGGAACACATGACCGGGCAGGATATCCGCTCGCACATAATCTATAAGCGCTCATTTGCGCACCGGGATTTTGAAAGCGACTATCACGCCTTCAAAGGCAACGCCTACGGCCTGGCCAATACCTTATTGCAAACCGCTTTTTTGAAACCCAGGTTGAAAAGTAAAAAAGTTCAAAACCTGTACTACACCGGCCAGCTTACCACTCCCGGCCCCGGCGTGCCGCCATCGCTGATATCGGGACAAGTAGTGGCCGATACCATAGCCAAAACCTATACACCCTAAACGCTTTAACAACTATCTAACCATGATGCACCTGTACAACGACACCTGCCTGGAGTGCAGCCAACTGATCACCAAGCGCTACAGCACTTCGTTTTCGATGGGTATTCGCGTATTTGACAAACACCTGCGGGCGCCTATTTATGCCATCTACGGGTTTGTGCGTTTTGCAGATGAAATTGTAGATACCTTCCACGACTTTCCCAAAGCGGAACTGCTAGAGCGTTTCAAGCAAGACACCTACGACGCCATCGAACAACGCATCAGCCTCAACCCCGTGTTGCAGGCTTTCCAGGAAACCGTGCACCGCTATAACATCGAGCGTGAACTGATCGACGCCTTTTTGCGCAGTATGGAAATGGATTTGCACCACCACACCTACGAGGACAGCCTTTACCACGAATACATTTACGGCTCTGCTGAAGTCGTTGGCCTCATGTGCCTGCGCGTCTTCTGCGACGGCGACGACAATATGTACGAGCGCCTCAAAGCGCCTGCCCGTAGCTTGGGCGCCGCATTCCAAAAAATCAACTTCCTGCGCGATATGCGCAGCGATTTCGACGAACGCGGACGGGTATACTTCCCCGGCGTCGACTTCACAGCCTTTACCCCTGAAGACAAGCTGGCCATCGAAGCCGACATCAAAAAAGACTTCGACGACGCCCTGGAGGGCATCGTGCAATTGCCGCGCGGCGCCCGGTTGGGCGTATACCTGGCCTATGTGTACTATACGAATCTATTCAAAAAAATCAGACGGGCGCCGGCAACGCGCGTAACCAAAGAGCGCATCCGGGTGAATGACGGCAAAAAAATATACCTGCTGTTCAGCTCGGCGCTCAAACACAGTTTCAATTTATTCTAATGCAGGAAAAACAGGCTGGGGCAACGCTCAAATCATTTTTGGTAGCCATACCTATTGCTGTCGTGGCCGTGCAGTGGCTGCTGTCTAAGTCGGTAATACCCGGCCTCCAAACCGAGGTATTTCAGGTCGCCCGTTTGTCCTGGCTTGAAACGCCGTATACTTACCTATATCTTCACATTTTTACTTTTGTGCCGGTATTTTTGCTCAGCTTCGACAAAAACGTACACTATTACACCCGCTGGCGACATCTGTTGCCTGCCATCAGCATAGTGGCAGCTGTTTTCATTGCCTGGGATGCGCTTTTCACTGCTCGCGGCGTATGGGGTTTTAACGATACCTACGTATTGGGCGTTCATTTTGCAGAATTGCCTTTGGAGGAGTGGTTGTTCTTCATCACCGTGCCCTTTGCCTGTGTTTTTATATACGAGTGTTTGAATTTTTATGTTAAAAAAGACTGGCTGGGGCCATACGACAAAGCCATCACTATTGGCCTGGCTGTTATATTATTGATCGTAGGCGGCCTTTACTGGCGGCAACTTTACACCGTATCGGCCTGTCTGCTTAGCGCGGCACTGCTGTTGTACCACCTCTTTTTCTTGCCTGTATCCTGGCGCAGTCGGTTTTACCTGGCATACGCCGTGAGTCTTATTCCATTTTTAATAGTAAACGGCGTACTCACCGGAGGATATACCCAACAGCCCGTAGTGCTCTATAATCCTGATGAAATGATCGGCCTGCGCATCACCTCCGTACCCATCGAAGATACGGCCTATGGCTTTTTGCTTATTTTTGGGGTAGTCACATTGTATGAAATTTTCAGGGGACATATCGGAAATAGTGCTAAGCCTGATTAATAATGACTAGTATTTACTACCAAAGCAAAACATATTTTTTTCCCTCCAGGTATAAAAAAAAGCTTGTATAACTTTTCACCAGGGCCAATCGTGCGCTGGGTCGGCTTATGGTCAAATTTCATCGTTGTGATGGATATACCGCATCCTTTTTCAAAAAGCAACGTTATATATACTGCAGAAAGCGGTTGAAAACCGGCGAGAAACGGCAAAACAGGCGCCGAATAAGGCTATAGGAGTTAATATTGATCTGAATCGTCATTCAAGTGGCGTTATCATAGTATTAAAGCCGGCAAGGAAAGTAGCTTGTTAGCATTTTTTTTTGCAAATTTGTAATAGCAAACCGGCATAAACGGAACAACATATACGAAACATGTATTTAGTACCATGAAACGCTTGCTGGCAGTAATAAGTGTGGCTGTGTTGATGGCGGGTTGCCGGCAGGAAACCGCGCGTTTGACGAATTACGAAATACAGGGCATTGATGTTTCGCACCACCAGTCGTATGTCAATTGGGAAGCCATAGCTGGTGAAGCTATTCAGTTTGCATTTGTGAAAGCGACCGAAGGCGCTACGCTCAACGACTCGTTGTTTTGTCACAACTGGGCAGAAATGAAAAGAGTGGGATTAAAAAGGGGGGCGTATCACTTTTTCCGTCCCACTGTAGCTCCGGTTGAACAGGCTCGCAATTTTGCCCGTATTGTTGAACTGGACTATGGCGATTTGCCTCCTGTACTTGACGTAGAAGTGATGGACGGCGTCTCCAAATTTGCCCTGATCAGCCGCATGCGCACCTGGCTGGCTTTCGTGGAAGCCCGTTATGGCATAAAACCCGTCATTTATACTAACCTCAAATTTTACAACCGCTATCTTGCCGGTCATTTTGACGAATACCCGGTGTGGATTGCCCGCTACAATACCCGCGAGCCGCGAATGGCCTGCGGCCGCGAATGGCAATTCTGGCAATACGGAAACCGCGGTCAACTCAATGGTATTAACGGCCCTGTAGACCTTAACGTATTTAACGGCACTGCCGGCGATCTCGAAATGATGTGCCTCAAGCCCTCGCCGGCGTTGAGTGGGGTGGTCGCTAAGTAGCGTCAACAAATCGTCGCATCCAATAAGGGGATTTTTCTCGGATATACGCTATTTTTGGCGCAAAAAACAGCCATGAAGTACATAATTGGCATTAGCGCATTTTTTCTGCTCCTCGCTGCCTGCGGCCCAAAAGCCGACCAACTCAAAGTCGACATCGAAGCTGTCCGGCAACAATTGGCCAAATCGACGACTTTCCCGCTCGATTCTACACTGACAGCCCAGCTAATCGAAAAAAGCATGGCCTACGCCGACCGCTTTCCGGAGGATACGGCCTCGGCCCGATTTTTGTTTCAAGCTGCCGAAGTATCGAAGGCCGTCGGGAAATACGACCAGGCGATTCAGTTGTGGCGACGGGTAAACGATTCCTATCCGAACTATGCCAAGGCGCCTGAGTCGCTTTTCCTCATCGCATTTACCTATGATAATGAGGCTAGCGACAAAGAGAAGGCTAAAGAAAGCTATCAGGCTTTTATTGATAAATACCCCCAGCACGAGCTCAACGACGACGCCAGGCAATTGCTCGACTATCTCAAAAGCGGTAAAACCATTGAAGAAATCATGAAAGAATTTGAGCAGGCGGCCAAAGACTCCCTGCAATAATATGCAAGTACAAATACAATCCTTTTTGGACCATTTGGGCGAAAGCGCCGCAAAAGGCACTTTCGTAAAACTCACTTTGAGCAAACCGGCCTCCAAAAGCGGCGAACTCCACAATGTCTATGCCCGTTTGGTAGAAATCAAGGGGCAACTCAACTTGTCTTTTACCCTGCGCTATGCCCGCCGCGATGAAACCAAAAATTACTTGCCGGCAGAAGCTGTCAAAATTGTAGGCGACTGGTTAGGCAAGGATTTTCTGCAGGGCGATTTGTATACCACAGAAAAGGATTATTTTATTCAATACAATAAAAAAAGGGAAGTCAAACTGCGCACTGCCGCACCCAGCCATACTGCCGCCCCAAATGCAGGTCACGACAAAGCCAAAAAGCGGCTTATTACTGCTGATACGGCTAATTATCTGCACTTGCTCGGCGTGGCCAATGCAGACGGCACAATCAAAAAAGAAGGGCAGAAGAAATTCAGGCAGATCAATAAATACATCGAAATTATCGATAGCCTGTTGGCACAACAGCCCCTGCCCCCCAAAGCGCATATCGTGGATATGGGCTCCGGCAAGGGCTATCTTACTTTCGCCTTGTACGACTACCTTACCCGAAAACTGGAGTTGGACATAGAAATGACGGGCATAGAATTGCGCCCCGCACTGGTAGATCTCTGCAACGATATAGCTTCAAAATGCGGGTTTAAAAACCTCCGTTTCGCAGCGCAGGATATTCGCGACTACCAGCCCGGTCGCATCGACATGCTCATTGCGTTGCACGCCTGCGACACAGCGACTGATGAAGCCATTGCCAAGGGCATTTTGTCCGATTCGGCGATCATCGTTGTAGCGCCTTGCTGTCACAAACAAATCCGCAAAGAAATGCACAGTCATGGCGATATGCAAGCCATCCTCAAACACGGCATTCTGGAAGAAAGACAGGCTGAACTCATCACTGACGGATTGCGCGCCTTATTGATGGAAGCCAACGGCTATTCTACCAAAGTATTCGAATTCATTTCTACCGAGCACACCAGCAAAAACCTCATGATCACCGGTCTGCGCGCCAAAGCACAGCCCGAGGCGCTGGACAAAGTAACGGCTATCAAAAAAACTTACGGTATCAAACGCCACTTCCTGGAGACGCTGCTAACAACTCCTTCATAATCAGGCTCATCTTTGGTTCGGCGCTTGCAGCTACATTAATCACGTCTTCCACCGACGTCTCCTTGATATGATCCAGCGGGTAACACTGGTTCGTGATCACTGAAACTACGAACAGGCGCAATTCCATATGGCGCGCCACTAGCACCTCCGGCACGGTAGACATGCCCACCATGTCGCCGCCGATACGGTGGATAAACTCGTATTCTGCGGGAGTTTCCAGATTGGGGCCGGGCAACGCCAGGTAAACGCCCTGATGGGCTCTGATGCCGTGTTTTTGGGCCAGACTGAGCGCTTTGGCGATGAGTCCTTTGTCGTAGGCATTTGACATATCCGGGAAACGGGGCCCGAGGCGTTCGTCGTTGGGGCCGCGAAGCGGATTGTCGGGGTGCATGTTGATATGGTCGCGAACAAAAACCAGGTCGCCGGCGTGAATATGGGGGTTGGTACCGCCGGCGGCATTCGAAATAAACAATTGTCGAATACCCAGGAATTTCATCACCCGTACTGGGAAGGTGATCTGTTGCATTGTGTACCCCTCGTAATAGTGAAAGCGGCCTGCCATTACCACCACGGGGTGATTTCCGAGGCGCCCGAAAACCAATTTGCCTTTATGGCTTTGCACCGTCGAAACCGGAAAATGGGGGATATTTTGGTAGGGAATTTCCACATCTACCGCTATCTCGTCGGTGAGGTTGCCCAGGCCGGTTCCCAGGATAATGCCCGTATCGGGTTGCATTTGCGTTTGTGAGCGCAGATAGGCTACCGCCTCCTGAATTTGATCGTACAACATGAGAATAGAGCTGTTTTATGTCATTAATAAAACGCGAATCAGCATAATCACTCCAAATATAATAAGCGAAGCGCCCGACAGGCGGCGCAGCCAGAGAAAATGCTCGGGGCGAAAATGGCGGCTAATTTTTTTTGCGCCTACTACTTTCAAAAAGTCGGTGCACATAATCGTGCCCATAATCCCGCTAAAAAAAAGCATAGCCTCGTGGATGTTCAGGTTGTTTTCCACAATAGAAATACCCGATACGCCTATCCAGAAAAAGAAAGTAAACGGGTTGACCGTATTGATCAAAAACCCTTTGCCCCAAAGCGCCGGCATCAAATTTTTGGGTTGTGTTATGTGCAGGGTATCCTCGGCAAGCGACTGCGGCTTGGAGAGCAGGGCGCCCAACCCGAAGCCGGCCAAGGTAATACTGCCGCCAATGCCCAGATAAAGCGTAAATGCCGGCGAATTGGCGATATGTTTGATTTGAGCTAGCCCGAAATAAACTGCGGCAATAAACAAAATATCGCTGATCCAGATGCCCAGGCCGACCATCGTGCCGCCTCTGACGCCGAATTCGGCGCCTGATTGAACCAACGCAAAAAACAGCGGACCCACCAAACAACTCAACATCAGCCCCAGCTTAATGCCATCCCATAATGGAAACATGCTCATACCATGCGCAGATTATTGCGATTTGCAGAATTTAAAGGATAATGAGTGTTGATAACAAAAGATGTATTGTCTGTTGTTTTTTCGTAGCCTTAAAATTACAAAATATAGCTCGCTTTCGTCCAATGAGTTTAATCAGCACTAAAAAGCGGGTGAAAATATAGACATACCAAACAGAGCTTGTTATTTTTGCGCGCGATTGCAACGGCTGAAACTTATAACTCTAAAAAGCCGTTAACCTATGAACCATTCAAACCTCCGAGGTGATGAACAACGAGCTTTTTATATATAACAGCTTTTCCCGGGAGCGGGAAAAATTCGAACCCCTTCATGAAGGCCACGTAGGTTTGTATGTTTGCGGACCTACCGTTTACAACGATGTACACCTCGGCAACTGCCGGACTTTTGTGTCGTTTGATATTGTGTATCGATACCTCACACATCTGGGCTACAAGGTGCGCTATGTGCGAAACATCACTGATGTGGGTCACCTCGAAGGCGATACAGACAGCGACGCCGAAGACAAAATATCCAAAAAGGCCCGTTTGGAGCGGCTGGAGCCCATGGAAATCGTCCACAAATACACACTGGGCTTCCGCGACATCATGCGCTTGTTCAATACCTTGTCGCCCAACATAGAACCTTCTGCCACCGGCCATATCATTGAGCAAATAGAGATGGTTAAGCAGATATTGGACAACGGGTTCGGTTATATACAAAACGGGTCGGTGTATTTTGACACGCCCAAATTTATCAAAGCTTACGGCGTTTACGGCAAATTGTCGGGCAAGCAGGTAGAAGAATTGTTTACCGAAACGCGCGACTCCCTCAAGAAGCAAGACGAAAAAAATCATCCATCCGACTTTGCCATTTGGATAAAAGCCGACGAGAGACATCTCATGCGCTGGCCTTCGCCCTGGTCGGTAGGCTTTCCGGGGTGGCACCTGGAATGCTCGGCCATGAGCACCAAATACCTCGGCGCCCAGTTTGATATTCACGGCGGCGGCATGGACCTCCAGTTTCCGCACCATGAAAACGAAATAGCTCAGAATTTTGGGGCTTGCGGCTGCATGCCGGTGCGTTATTGGATGCACGGCAACATGCTTTTGCTGAACGGCCGAAAAATGTCAAAAACCCCCGACCCCGTCACCGGCAAATCAAATTCTATTTTGCCGATGGAATTGTTTACGGGGCAAAACGAAATTTTCAGCAAGGCTTATTCGCCCATGGCGGTGCGCTTTTTTATGCTGCAATGCCATTATCGCAGTACGCTCGACCTTACCGATGCTGCGCTACTAGCCGCTGAAAAGGGGTATCGCCGGCTGATGGATGCCTACAAGGCACTGCAACAATTGGAAGCCCCCACCAATGCAGAGGCCGCTCAGCTCGACCACGAAATCAATACATTGATCGACCAGGCATTCGAGGATATGAACGACGATTTCAACACCCCGAAAGCTTTGTCGCGCTTGTTTGAGCTTGTGGCTACCATCAACGGCATCAAAGACGGGCACCTTCCCGCCGATCGCTTATCGGCAGCTACTTTGCAGCGCTTGAAGACGGTATTCCGCGAGTTTATCTTTGATATTTTCGGATTACTCGACGAGCACGATGGCGGCCAGGACGGACAAACCGTCGACGGACTGATGCAGTTGATCATCAATATCCGCAAAGAGGCCCGGGAACGCAAAGACTGGGGCACGTCCGATCAAATCCGCGATGCTTTGAAGGACCTTCAGATCCAGCTCAAAGACAGCAAAGAAGGTACTACCTGGGCTAAGGACAGCTAAACCGGCGCTTTTTATTTAGTCATAAAGCGGTACATCGTCAGTTGGTGGTAAGTGCGTTTTGGGCGCAGGATTGTGGACGGAAACGACGGTTGATTAGGGCTGTCGGGGAAGTGTTGCGCTTCGAGGCATAAGCCGCCGTGTTTGACATACGTCCGGCCGTTTTTACCTTTCAGGCTGCCATCCAGAAAATTGCCGGAATAAAATTGCACTCCCGGCTCGGTAGAGTACATCTCCATCAGCCGCCCGCTTCCGGGGTCGTACAATGTAGCGACCAGATTAAACTCCTTGTAGGCTTTTTTGATCACAAAATTGTGGTCATATCCGCCCGCCACCTTGTCGAGGTCGCGGCCTATCGGCTTTGGTTTTGTGAAGTCCATCGGTCCGTTCTTCACTTTTAGTTGTTTGCCGGTGGGGATGAGCAGTTTGTTTACGTCGGTATAGCGGATAGCATTTATCATCAGAATATGGTCTCTGATCGTTGGCGTATTGCCGGCGCTGAGGTTGAAATACGTGTGATTGGTAAGGTTCACCGGTGTTGGTTGGTCGGTATTGGCCTTATAAGTAATGGTGAGATCGTTGCGTTTGTGCAGGGCATAAGTTACCGTCGCATCGAGGTTGCCGGGGAAGCCCTGTTCGCCGTCTTTACTCATGTAGTGCAGCTGCAGGGAAACCGACGAGTCGGAAATCTGTTCTTTGGCGTTCCATATCACCTTGTCAAAACCGCGAATACCTCCGTGCAGGGTATTGCCGTTGTTGTTGAGCGGCAGTTGGTAGGTTTTTTTATTCAAAACAAAACGGCCTTTGCTGATACGATTGGCATAGCGGCCTACCAGGCATCCAAAGTAAGGATTATCGGATTGCAGGTAACCGCCCAGCGAGTCGAATCCCAGTGCAACATCGCCGGGATAGCCCTGCCGGTCGGGCACAATCAGGTGTGTAATAGCGCCGCCGTAGTTGGTGATATGCACTTCCATGCCATTGGCATTGGCCAGCTTGAATAGCCAAACGGTGGTATCATTGATCTCGCCGTAGGGTTCTTTGCTGATAGAAAAACCGCTGGCTGTCAGTACGGCGGGAGTATTGGTTTGCGATGACCGGTTGCCGCAGGCTGCCAGATACGATAAGGTGAAAAGCATTCCAACGAATTGGAATAAATGACGAGTCGCTTTCATACATACAGGAATCTTGAGTCAAGATAGCGACTTCTTTTGAGTTGCTGCATTTTTTAAAAATGAATCCTGCGGGAAAACCTGCACAAGGGCTACCTTTACGGGCAAAACAACCGTATGAATATCCTGTTGCTTGGTAGCGGCGGTCGGGAACACGCCCTGGCCTGGAAAATGAGGCAAAGCCCCCTGTGTGATAAATTGTTGATCGCCCCCGGCAATGCGGGCACTGCCGGCGTAGGGAAAAATGTGCCGATAAACCCCAATGATTTCGAAGCTGTGGCGCAATTGGTTAGTCGCGAAGACATAGACCTGATCGTAGTAGGCCCGGAAGAACCGTTGGTAAACGGCATCTACGATTATTTCAAAAAACATCCCACACTGGATCGTATTCCCGTCATCGGACCGTCGCAGCAAGGTGCGATGTTGGAGGGCAGCAAGGCATTTGCCAAGGCGTTTATGCAGGAATTTGGCATTCCGACTGCCGCATATCGCGAATTTACACTCGACAATATCGATGAGGGCATCGACTACATTCGCCGGCAAACGCCGCCGGTGGTGTTAAAAGCCGACGGGCTGGCGGCAGGGAAGGGGGTGTTGATTTGTCAGGATATTGAAGAAGCCGTGACCGAATTTAGTGCCATGTTGCAGGGCAAATTTGGCAGTGCAAGCAGCCGGGTTGTTATTGAACAATTTCTGAACGGCATTGAGTTTTCGGTTTTTGTGCTTACTGACGGTAGAGATTACAAGATACTGCCGGTTGCCAAAGATTATAAGCGCGTGGGCGAAGGCGATACCGGCCTGAATACGGGCGGTATGGGCGCCGTATCACCCGTGCCTTTTGTCGATGAGGCCCTGATGGAAAAAGTTGAGACGCGCATCGTGAAACCTACAATTGAGGGTATCGGCCGTCGTGGTTTTGCTTATGAAGGCTTTGTGTTTCTGGGTTTGATACTGGTGGGCGGCGATCCCTACGTCATTGAATACAATTGCCGCCTCGGCGATCCTGAAACAGAAGCCGTGTTGCCTCGTCTGCAAAGCGATTTGGCGGCGCTGTTCAAAGCCTTGGCAGAAGGCCGCCTCAAAGACACTATTATCGACCAAGACCCCCGCGCTGCTGCTACCGTCATCCTGGTTTCGGGCGGCTATCCGGGGGATTACGAAAAGGGCAAGCTCATTTCGGGATTGGCGGATAACGGAGACAGCCTGATTTTTCACGCGGGTACCCGCCTCGATGAGTCGGGGGTATTGGTCACCAATGGGGGCAGGGTAATAGCCATCACCTCCTACGGCGATAATTTCAGAGCGGCGTTGGCAAAAAGCAACAATATTGCGCAGCAAATTCAATTTGAGGGTAAATACTATCGCCGCGACATCGGCTTTGACCTATGACCTACACCACCGATACTATCGCAGACATTCTCGGTGCGGAGACACTGCAGGCTGCGCCATCGGAAAGCCGGATCACCCACTTGCTTACCGACAGCAGGCATGTGATGTTTCCTGATAGTGCGGCATTTTTTGCGCTGACGGGGCAACGGCACAACGGGCATCGGTTTTTGGAGGAATTGTATGCCGCCGGCGTGCGCTGTTTTGTGGTTTCGGAAACCGTTGATGCCCAATTGTACCCCGGAGCTGCGGTATTGCGGGTGGCCAACACCCTTGACGCGCTTCAAAAGCTGGCCGCTTATCATCGTCGGCAATTTGAGTTGCCCGTCATAGGAATAACGGGCAGCAACGGCAAAACCATCGTTAAAGAATGGCTTTACCAACTGTTGCACGAATCATTTCAGATCGTGCGCAGTCCGCGTAGCTACAACTCGCAAGTGGGCGTACCCTTGTCGGTGTGGCAGATAGACGGGCAGCACCAACTGGGCATCTTTGAAGCGGGTATATCGAGGGTGGGCGAAATGGCCAAAATTGCCCCCATCATCCATTGCTCGATTGGCGTATTCACCAACATCGGCGAGGCCCATAGCGAGGGTTTTGCCGATATGGAAGAGAAACTGCTGGAGAAGCTCCAGTTATTTGAACATGCGGAGGTTATTGTATATTGCCGGGATAATGAGTTGGTAGACATTCATATGCAGGCGTTGCGCAAACGCCTTTTTTCATGGTCGCGTCAGCACGAGGCCAATTTGCGGATCGAGCAGGTAGTAACAGATAGTGCGGCCCAGGAAACCCGTATATCGGGCTGGTATAACGCACAACCGGTGCGTCTGGCTATACCCTTTGTAGATCCTGCGTCTATTGAAAATGCCATACACTGCTGGGCTGTCATGTTGTTGATGGCCATAGCACAGCCGGATATAGAAGCCCGTATGCGGCAACTGGAGCCGGTAGCCATGCGTCTTGAGTTAAAAGAAGGTATCAACGGCTCGACCATCATAAACGACAGCTACAATTCTGATTTGACTTCGTTGGCCATAGCATTGCAGTTTCTGGCACAGCAGAGTGGGCAGCAAAAGCGAACCTTAATATTGAGCGACATATTGCAGAGCGGGCAAGACCCGGCGCAGTTGTATGCCGAGGTGGCCCAACTGCTGAAAGCGCAGAAGGTCAACCGGTTTATCGGCGTCGGTTACCTGGTAGCACACGTCAAATTATATGTGCCGCCGAACATCGAGGCCTCCTTTTTTGCAACCACGGAAGAATTTTTGGCGACGATGGATCAGATGAGTTTCCGGCAGGAGTTCATATTGCTAAAAGGCGCCCGCAGATTTGCTTTCGAGCGAATTGCTTCCCGGCTCTCGCGAAAAGTGCATCGCACCACGCTGGAAGTAGATCTCAACGCCATGGCCCACAACCTCAATGCCTATCACCGCCTTTTGCGACCGGGTACCAGGTTGATGGCTATGGTAAAAGCGGCAGCATACGGAAGCGGTAGTGTAGAGGTGGCGCGTTTGTTGGAATTTCACAAAGTAGACTATCTCACCGTAGCATACACCGACGAAGGCGCCGAATTGCGCCAGGGCGGCATTCGGCTGCCCATCATGGTACTCAACCCGGAGGAAGAGGCCTTCGATAGCTTATTGCGCTACAATCTGGAGCCCGAAGTATATAGCGTTGAGCAACTCAAACAGCTGGCTCGTTATGTGCCTGAGCGGGAAAACCCGTTGCCCATACATGTCAAATTCGATACCGGTATGCATCGCCTTGGGTTTGAGCCGTTACATTTTGAAGAATTGGCGACTATTTTGCAATCCAACCCACAACTGCGCGTGCAGTCCATGTTCTCTCACCTGGCAGCCAGTGAAGCACCTGAGCACGATGCGTTCACCCTTTCGCAAATAAAGGCTTTCGAATCGTATTGCCAATGGCTGAGCGATAGCATAGGCTATAAGCCCTTGCGTCATATACTGAATACCAGTGGCATCTCGCGGTTTGCCGACTATCAGATGGACATGGTGCGGGTGGGAATAGGTCTGTACGGTGTTGATGCCAATGCGGAGATGCAGGCACAGCTCAAAACCGTGCTCACGCTCAAGGCTTCTATTTCGCAGATCAAAACGCTAATGCCGGGAGAAACGGTAGGTTATGGTCGAAGGGGGGGCATTTCAGTACCCTCTCGAATAGCCACCATTAGTATCGGGTATGCTGACGGGCTGCTGCGATTGGCAGGAAACGGGCGCTTCAGCGTATTGGTTGGAGGGCGGCGCGCACCCATTGTCGGAGGGGTATGTATGGATATGTGTATGGTAGATGTG
Organism: Saprospiraceae bacterium; assembly: GCA_036741235.1. Classification (GTDB taxonomy): domain Bacteria; phylum Bacteroidota; class Bacteroidia; order Chitinophagales; family Saprospiraceae; genus JABWBR01. Next base: position 23,322 of record DAINSQ010000016.1, read on the forward strand.
ACAGATATACCCCAGGCACAGGTAGGCCATGAGGTCGTTATTTTTGGCGATTCACCCCGGGTAGAGGAACTGGCTGCCGCATTGCAGACCATTCCTTACGAAGTCTTTACAGGCATTTCGCCACGGGTGCGGCGGGTGTATGTACAAGAGTGATCACGGTTTCACGGGAAACATACCGAGCCGCTCTCCGACGCATTGAATAGCCTTTTTAACCTCGTCCTGTTGCTGTTTGGACAGGGTAAGCGTTCGCTTTTGTTTTTTATATTCGATGCGAATTTTTTCAATATTGTAATAAACGAGCTTGCTAAAAAGGTCGAGCGAGGCCACGCAGGTATGGGTATAAATCCGCATATTCGTTTTTTTGTCGAATGTACCGCTATCGGGCACATTGTATAGTCCGATCACCTCGCCATTAGACAATCGAATTAGCACGTTGAAGCCCACGTCGATGTATTCATAGTTGTATTCGGCGATAGCCAGCGTAATAAAAAAGCAGTTGATACTATCGTTTTCGGTATAGCTGAAAATCAGCTTTGCTTCTTCGACCAGTTTGGGCCCGTCAAGTGTTTCAAACTTGCTAGGGATCATATAGCCGATATTCACCGCTTTGGCGCTGATCAGGCGGGTACTGTCAAAATCATCGACAACATCAACGGCCAGGTCGCATTGAGCCAAGAGGCCAGAGGTAAATAAAACAAGGGAAATCCACAGCAACACTAATTTTTTCATTCAGCCACTTTTTATGCGATAATAGTAAATCAGTATACTGCAAAAATAGGACAAAATCAGATTGGGTGTTTTAAATAAACGCTTATCATTAGCGGTAAAGTACAGGCTACATGAAGCCGTATTATTAATTTTGCCCTTCCAAATATTCCCAATTCAGGCCAGAAAGCATAACTTCACGCGTCTTTTTCAACAACCTCATTGTCTAACATTTATAAACTATAAGTCCATGAAACGCAATTTTATTTTTATGCTCCTGTTGTCCGGGGTGTTATTTGCAGGCTGCAAGCGAGATGGCGGCGATGCCGGAGGGCAGACAGCTCAGGGCGGTGCTGATTCTACCGGGGTATCGGTAAGCTCGAGCACCAATTCAACAGATCCGGAAGGGCCCAGATTCGAGCCTGCCGATCCCAAGAAGTTCAATGAAGCGGCGCCTCGTTTGCTGGGCAAAGGTATGGCTGATGCGCCTACGATTGAGAACCCGCAGTTGGCGGCTTTCCTGCGCAGTTTTGACAAAGACGCCAAAGGCGACGATTCAAAATACGCTTATAATCAGGTAGACCTCAACGGCGACAGAAGCGTGGAGTTTGTTGTAGCGCTTACCGGTCCGAAATACTGTAAAGCCGGTATGTGCCGGGTATTGGTATTAAATCCCAATGCAAGCGGTTCTTTTGACATCCTCGCCGATTTTGGCCAGGTGGTTTTCCCGGTGAGCATGCCCGAAGATCGCACGAACGGATGGTATCACCTTATTACCCAAGTGGCTGAGGGGCCTTTTACAATACACACCTATCAGGATGGCAAATACGTGGCTACGCCCGATACCTGGAATGGCGAGAAAGCCGTAACGGTTTGCCTGGTTACTGCTGCAACCAGTACGTTGAAGTTCGCCAAGTGATTTTTAGTTTATAAGTTTATGGGTTTGGAGGTTTATACATTTCCAGGTTGCCAGTCTAAACCCATAAACTCATAAACCTCCCGACTTCCCTTCGGTCAGTACGGGACTCTCCCGACATTTAGTCGGGACTCACTTCGTTCGCTTTCAGTCGCATAAACCCATAAACTAAACCTCAGCCCATGCCAACACGTCGTCGTTTTTTCAAGCAAGCATTCATCTCCTCGCTGGTTATCGGGGGAGGATTATCGGGATGCAGCACAGATAGCAGCCCTGCCGCTGGCAAACGCCGCAAACAGGCTGACCCGGCTGATCTGCCGGCGGTCATTGCCACCTGGAAAACCGAGGCTGCTGTGAGTAAGGCTGCCGAGACCTTGTTGCAGACCGGCAGCGCACTCGACGCGGTGGAAGCCGGGGCCCGGGTGGAAGAAGCCGACCCGAAAAACATGACTGTCGGCTATGGCGGGTTGCCCGACCGCGACGGCTTTGTGACGCTCGATGCCTGCATTATGGATCATCAGGGCAGGGCCGGCAGTGTAACCTTTTTGCAAGATATTATGCATCCGGTTTCTGTGGCGCGCAAAGTGATGGAAACCACCCCCCACGTGATGCTTAGTGGAGAGGGGGCCCTGCAGTTTGCGCTGGAAAATGGTTTTGAGCGCACAAAACTACTGACACCCGAGGCTGAGGCGGCCTGGCAGCAATGGCTCAAAACAGCGCAATACAAACCTGTGGTCAACATTGATCGCCACGATACCTTCGGGTTGCTGGCTATCGATAAAATCGGCATTATATCGGGAGCCTGCACCACTAGCGGCTTGGCTTACAAAATGCATGGCCGGGTAGGCGATTCGCCCGTCATCGGAGCAGGGTTGTTTGTGGACAACGAAGTAGGCGGCGCTGTTGGCACAGGACTTGGCGAACTGGTGCTCAAAACGCTTGGGGCTTTCCTCATCGTAGAATTTATGCGTCAGGGCAAGTCGCCCCAGGAAGCCTGTGAGGCCGCCATACAACGCATCATCGACAAATACCCGGAAGTTAAGAAAGGAGATACCCAGGTGGGCTTCGTTGCGCTCGATAAAACGGGCGACATTGGCGCCGCCGCTATTTTACCGGGCTTTCAGTACACGCTTTTTCAACGCGAAAAATTGACTTCGGCAGATAATTTGCCGGGGGTGATGAAGTAAAAGAAGTATGCTCACCTTTTTGATCGTCTTCCTCCTCGTAGATGCGCTCATCCTGCTCTATCTGTACAAACTCGCCTTTGTAGAGCGCTCCAACATGGCCGGAAAAAATCGCAGGCGTTTTTTTTTACTGCTAACAGTTGTGGCTATTTCACTTGCGCTCTATCGCTTTCACCCGCCGTTGGCCTGTCTGTTGGCAGGTATACCCGCTTGTCTGGTAAGCGTTTTTGTGATTGCGCTGGGCATTGCCATGTTGACGCATAAAGGGCCGTGGAGGTAGTGTTTTGGGATTAAACCCCGGGCTATATGCAGGTTTTTAACAATTGTTAATCTCCTCTCGTAGTATTTTCTTAAAAAAGATTAACACGGCATGACCGGCAGATTAACCTGTCGATAACGGTTTTTGGCGTTTTTACCCGGTATTTTTAGGGGAAATAGTATAACATTATTTTACTACTAAAAATCAATCGGTATGAAAACGCAATGCTCAATGATCGCGGCCATGGCTATCTTACTGTTGACCACCTCTTGTATCAGCGTATCGCGCCACTCTTTCTACAAATCGCCGGAATTCAACGAAAAAGGATCCATTAAAGTTGTCACGACCAACACCAACGACCTGGTGCTGGGCAAGCTGGAGCACCAGTTGTCCCGCAGCGGCTTCACTGTTATTGCCGACAACCGGATTACCGGGAATATTCCTGCGGGGGTATCGGTAGTTACCACATTTGACAGCACCTACCAGATCAACAATTACCAGATGGTATCGATGCAAATTTTTGATAAAAAAGACGCTGACTACATCATCCGGTACCAGGTTACGCAGGCGGCATCGTTTACCAAAATTGCCTATGCCAACCTCGATATTGAAGTAATCAATGCGGAGACCGGCAAAACGGAGGCCTCGTACAATTTCTGGCAGAACCCGGTAATGGGCATTGGCAAACGCCGTGCTGACAAGGTACTGCGGGATTTTGCGGAGAAATTGGCGGGAAAGTGATTTTTTTATTCAAGGATTTTGCTCCATCTCCCCCCGCATCCGCCGTCTAAAATCCACAATGCGCAATAGTTGCTCTACTTCGGCCTGCCAGTTGTGCCACACGGGTGAGTTAAACGGCCAGCCTTTTTGCAGCGCGTCATACAAGGAAGGCCTGCAGGCATAGGCTGCCGACGATAGCAATTGCTTGTAATGCCAGAGGCGCCAGCCGTAGCTTTTTGAAGAAGCTATAAGTTGTTGAAATCCGGTAATCACGGCGGCGGTCAGCTTGTCATCCCAAAAATGGCCGGGGTGGGTGAGCAATAGAAAAATCGGGGAGCGTTCCGGGAGGGGCGCTCCTGCTTCTTTCACCGCTTCAAAGGCAAGCCGGCTGAAATCGGCGTGAGGGACTAGCGATAGTAAGCGACTTTTAGTTGTCGTCATTTTAAACTGGGGGTTGTTATCTTTCAACCAGTGGGCCATAATAGCCGTGGCCCATTTGGTATTGCGATGGCCCGCCACGGCTTCTTCGATTGCCTCTGCCAGTTCAGGCGACAATCGCGAATAAAAGGTTTCCGGCGGTATGCCGAAGTGTGCCTCCCAATGTTGGGGCGTTAAACGGGACACTAGTTGTCGCAGCCAATCGGCGCCTTTGCCGCTCTCCGGGCCGATGCCCGCGCGTATCAGCGAATCAGGTAGCCGGGAGGGAGTTTTTATTTTGATCTTTCCAGCGGGGGATAACTCCAGCCAGTCCTTACCGTATTTCCAGAGTTGTTGTGATAGAGCCGAATCTGGTAATGCAGCCAGCAAAGTAGAGGCGACCTGTCGGACTTCTTTGCGGCCGTCATCGAGGCAAGATTCCAGAAAAGGCTCGTCGTCAGGAGATATTCCCATTTCCAGGGTTTTTAGAAAAACAACGCGATCGGCGGCAATTTCTTCGCTCCACGAAGCCTCGAGGAGTTGTCGTGCCCGTTCAGGATTATTTTGACGCAAATAGACCAACGCGGCCCGGCGTTGGTCGCGGAGGTTTGAAGAATGCCAGGCATCAACATCGGGGATGCCAAAAAATGGCTGCCAGGCGGTATTTTGCGGCGCCAGCCATCTGCCTCGCGGTCCCATGAGATCGCTTACTTGCGGCCATAGTGCCGGTTGCTGCAAACACCGGTCAAACAAGGGGGGCAGGCACTCCGGGGGGATGTGGTAGTTGGCGCGGCCCAGCAGTAACAGCCATTCTTCGAGAGCGGGAGCATAACTGCCTTCCAGGATACGACCCAACGTACGGGCTGCCTGGGGTGGGCATGGGCGCTCCGCAGTTGCATCAAAAGGCTCAGGCAAAACATAGACATTTTGCGGCGGCTGGTACCCCACCCTGCTAATTTGCCGCCATACAACCGCCCCCTCAAGGATTACCCTGGCAAGCGGCGCCGACAAATCAATACCCCGGGCGGCCAGCGCCTTCGACAATTCGGGGCTGGGCTGCGCCCGTTCAGCGCCCAATAAAGCGATCTGTATGAGTTGATTCCATGACATTGACTACGAATATAAGCAAAAACTCGTATTTTAGTTGATCAAACAATGCTGGAATTGGTTGTACTGCAAGCACAAACACTAAAAAGTATCGCCTATGCACTATCTGTCACTCAGTTCCTGGATTTTTTCAGCCCTTATGCTGCTGGTCATTTTGTTGTTTTTATACCCTGCGACTTGGCTGGTTGGGCTAAGCATGATTATATTGCCGATTCTAATTTTTGCACAAGCAATTATAGTACTCCGGGCTGACAATGGGCAGAGTGCCCAGCATGATAGCCGGGAGGGTGATTGGTACGAAAACAAATAAAAAAATATGGAACGCAGACAGTTTATCAAAAAAACCGCTCTTGCTGCATTTATCGCCACCGAACTGCCGCAACTGATTCAGGCGGCCAATCCGCACCAGCAAGTTGTTCAACCCCTGGAAGAAAATGCTACTATACTCTTTCAGGGAGACTCGATTACCGATGCGGGCCGCAGTCGCGAGGTGTTGGAGGCAAACCATCCTGCTGCGCTAGGGAACGGTTATGTTCATATGATAGCTGCATCCATGCTCGCGCGCAATCCCGACAAGCAATACCAGTTTTTCAACCGCGGCGTAAGCGGCAACAAAGTATTCCAATTAGCGGAGCGTTGGGACAAAGACTGCCTGCAACTCAATCCCGGGTTGTTAAGTATTCTCATCGGCGTGAATGACTTTTGGCATACCCTTACGCACGGCTACACGGGCACGGCAGAAACCTATAACGAAGATTTACGGGCTTTGTTGGACCGAACAAAAAAAGCGCTTCCCAATGTGCGGCTAGTCTTGGGAGAGCCATTTTACGTAAAAGGGGGCACAGCCATCGAGGCAGAGCAATCTGTTGGAATCAGACCATATCAAGAGGTTGTCAAGGGGCTTTCCGACGATTACAAGGCCATCATAATTCCTTTTCAGACCATCTTTAATGAAGCGCTGGTAGGGGCTTCGGTTGACTATTGGTGTCCCGACGGCGTACATCCATCCATTGCTGGTAACTACCTGATGGCGGAGGCCTGGATGTATACATTGGGTTTATAATTATATCGGCTATGGTATTTGTCGTCTACGTCGCACCTAATTACACGGAAAATGCGTTGCGGTTTATCGAAAAACTGGCACAGTTACCTGACGCCAGGCTGGGGCTCATCAGCCAGGAGCCGGTGGAGTGGCTGAGTCCGGCGCTACAATCGCGTATCGTTGCTTTTCAGCGCGTTGAAAGCGTATTTGATGCAGGGCAGTTGTTATCAGCGGCAAAAAGCCTGCAATCCCGGCAGGGCAGTATTCACCGTATTATTGGCGCAGTAGAACAGGTACAGGTGCCCGTGGCCGAAGTACGGGAGGTTTTGGGCATTGAGGGGATGAGCGTGGAGACCATGCGCAACTTTCGCGACAAATCGCTGATGAAAAACTTGTTGCGAAAAGCCGGCTTGCCCTGTGCCCGGCATTGTCTGGCCGTAAATGCGGCCGATGCGCTGGGATTTGCGGAAGAAGCGGGAATGCCCCTGGTGGTAAAGCCGCCCGACGGCGCTGCCGCGCAGGCTACTTTCAAAGTCCGTTCAATTGACGAATTGGCCGCTGTATTGTCTCAAAGCCCGCCCGCAGAGGAAAAGCCGTTGTTGCTTGAAGAGTTCATTACCGGCAGTGAACACTCTTTTGATACCTATTCGCTTAAAGGCCTTCCGCAGTTTCACACCATTTCCAATTACTACCCCACGCCGCTGGAAGTATTGCAGGAACCCTGGATACAATGGCAAGTGGTACTTCCCCGGGAAGTTGAAGCCCCCGAATACGACGACATTCGCAGTGCCGCTTTTCGCACGCTTGAGGTGTTGGGCATGCAAACGGCGATGAGCCATATGGAGTGGTTCAGGCGCAAAGACGGCTCCATCGCCATCTCGGAGGTGGCGGCCCGCCCTCCCGGCGCGCAGTTCACAACCCTGATCTCCCGTGCCAACGACTTTGACTCGATCACTGCCTGGGCCAGGTTGATGATCTTCGGCGAATTTACGCCGCCTGCCAGGCAATATGCTGTTGGGGCGGCTTACCTTAGAGGACAGGGCCAGGGTAAAGTGGTATCGGTGAGCGGGCTTGATGCTGTCAACCGCGAAGTCGGCCATCTGTTTACCGATGTTAAAATCCCTAAAATCGGCCAGGACAAAGCCCCTACATACGAAGGAGAAGGTTTTATCATCCTGCGCCACCCCGATACTGTAGTAGTCAAGGAGGCATTGAAAAAAGTAATTTCTACCGTTCAGGTGAGATTGGGATAAACCAAACACGCATTGTCGTATGACAACTGGCGAAGCCGCACTGAAAAACACCGCAGCCCCGCCTGCTCCCTGGGAAGCCGTGGCTGCTGAAGCCATTGGTTCAAACCGGCGGATGGCGCTACGCGACTATATTCAAACCCTGGATCCCCGGCGTGACTGCCAGCAAATTGCCTATTTGACCACCTGTTACGAATTTCCGTGGGACACCACCCGCTCGCTTGAGTTAGCGCTGTTTCGGGTATTCGGCGTAGCCAAAGGCACGCCGTTGCTGGTACAAACCGGTGAATTCGTAAAGCGTACGCAAAAGCGGTATGACGACACTGTGCTTATACTGGCCGAAATACTGGAAAGCGGCGGCTATGATACCGTTCGCGGGCAGGCTGCGCTGGCGCGCATGAACAAACAACACGGGCGGTATACCATTCCCAACGACGAATACCTCTATACGCTTTCTACTTTTATTTTCGAGCCCATTCGCTGGATGGATCAATATGGCTGGCGGGCCTATACCGAAAAGGAAAAACAGGCCGGTTATTACTTTTGGCGCGAGCTCGGAAGGCGGATGGGCATCAGGGATATTCCCCATAGTTTAGAGGCCTTTGAGCAATTCAATCGCGATTACGAAGCCGCCCAATTTCGCTATTCGCCTGACAACAAAATCATAGCTTCTGCAACGCTCAACCTCATGTTGTCATGGTTTTTGCCAAAAAGCCTGTATTGGATAGGTTCGCCTTTTGTGCGCGCACTGCTCGATGAGGCGTTGTTATCTGCCGTGGGCATGCAGCCCGCGCCCAGGTTGTTACAAGCTTTGGTAAAAGGCGCCCTGCGCTTACGCGCCCGCCTGATCAGGCTTTTGCCGGCGCGACGCAAGCCACGGCTAATGACTAACATGAAAAACCGAACCTATCCCGACGGTTATATAATTGCCGAACTCGGCGCCCACGGCGCTAAAGATGCACCAGTCGCGTAGCATACTTCACCGGGTGTACTACCTCATTGACCTGTGTTTTGCCGGGCAGAAACTGCCAGGGTGTCACCTGCTTGGTCCAGTTGAATTCGTTTTTTTCGAGGTAGCGTTTGCGATATTCTACCGGCGTACATGAGCGGTATTTTTTAAACAAACGGTTAAAATTAGCGAGATTATTGAAACCCGATTTGGCGCAAATCAGGGCAATCGTATCATCGGTATCAAGTAGCAGTTTACACGCGTGGCCGATTCGGAGGTCTATTAAAAAATGTGTAAAACTTCGGAATGCGTATTTTTGGAAAAAATGGCTAAAAGCCGACTCGCTCATATGAACCTGGGCCGAAACGTCGGCGATTTTTAAATCCGGGTTGGTAAAGTGTTTGAGAATGTAAGTATACGCCACCTGAATCCGGTTGCTCTCCGAGCGCTGGGCGCCCGGTGAAAAACCCTCGCTGGCCAGAAAGCCTGATTCTGTGCTATTCGACAGTAGGTCCAGTAATTGAAAAAAAGCGATGATGTTGGAAAAACCTTTATCCTCCGTGAGGCTGAGCATAATTTGCATGGCTTCTTCGAATGTTTTGCCGTGAAATTTGATACCCCGGCTTGCATCGCGCAGCAATTTTCGGATTTTGAAGAAGCGCTCTTTCTGAAACATTTGCCCGCTGAATAAATCCATCGCAAACTGAATTGTAATAACCCGGTAAGGCTGCCCGCTATCCTGCAGGTGTTGATCGCCATCCCATTTATGGTACAAATAAGGCCCTAGCAATACCAGGTCGCAATCGGTGTAGCGGGCAGTAGAATCGCCCACAATTCGAGTTCCCGACATACCGGCTATGAGGTTGAGTTCGTATTCCGGGTGATTGTGAATGGGGTAGTCGAATCCGTTGCAAACGGAATCCAACACCACAAAAACGTCTTGCGATTTGAGCGGCGTTATCTCGCGGTAGATATTCATAGCGCAATTGATAAGTGATAAGTCAGGCTGATAAGTTTTGATTATACTATTCACGAAAGTACTATTTATCTACTTAATTATATTATTTCGGCGTTATGTCGTTTGATAAATTTGCTCAAAGCGAATTAAACCGGGATGCTATGCTACATACCTACCAGAACTGCCCGCAATATCACCGCTTTGCAGTTGTTGCTTTGCTGTTTCTTTTTATGCTTGTGCAAAAATCTACGGCTCAGCCATTTACTGTGAGGGGCACGGTTTCTTCTACAGAAGACGGCCAGGCATTAATTGGCGCTACGATTGCAGAAAAAGGAACTACCAAAGGCGCCGTCACTGAAATCGACGGCAGTTTCCTGCTGGTTGTCTCTTCTGCAGCAGCAACGCTGGAAGTGAGTTATATCGGCTACGAGACGCTCGAAGTGCCAGTACAAGGCAGAGCGACAATAGCCATTGCTTTATCACCGGCATCAAAGATGATACAAGAAGTGGTTGTAACCGGTTACAGGCGGGAAATACGAAGCGATGTAGCTGCTGCTATCACATCTGTGAAGGCCAAGGAGATAGAAAAACTGGTTGTAGTGGGTATCGACCAGGCTTTGCAGGGCCAGGCGCCGGGAGTAGCGGTTACCCAGGTGACGGGGTCGCCTGGCGATGATATTGCGGTGCGCATCCGCGGTGTTGGTACTTTGGGCAATAATAACCCACTTTATGTAATTGACGGCGTGCCCACTACCGGTGGTCTCAACATGTTTTCGCTCACTGATATTGAATCTATTGAAGTACTTAAAGATGCGGCAGCAGCGGCTATATACGGCTCGCGGGCTGCCAACGGCGTTGTGCTCATCACTACCAAGCGCGGAAAATCGGGCCCGCCGGTGTTTACTTTTGAAGCTTACGGCGGTGTTCAGCAACCCGTCAATCTGCCCGAATTGCTAAATGCCGATGAATACCTTATGATTCGCAACGAGGCCATCACCAATGCAAATCTTTTGCGCAGTGCAGCCAATCAATTACCCACTTACGATCCCGCTATACTCGATACCCTGCCTGATAATGATTGGTTGGACATCATGTTTAACCCCGCCCCGATGCAGCGCTATTCGCTGTCGGCAAGGGGGGGCGCTGAGTCGAGCAGCTTTTATATTTCGGGTGAATACCTTACGCAAGACGGCATATTCAAAGGTCAGGGGTTTGACAAATACCAGGTGCGCTTCAACGGCGAAATTGGCAGCAAGCGCTTCCGGGTGGGCAGCAATATGGTTTTTGCCCATACGGATCGCCAAGTGATCAATGGATCAGGTGATGGCTTCGGCCCCGGGAACGAGCTCAGCGGGGTGCGCTATACGCTTATTGCCGCTCCGGTGTTTCCCGACAGGTACCCCGATGGTCGCTATATCAATGTTACTTCAGATTTGGGCGATCCCGTATTATTTGGCGATGGCAATGCCAATCCCCTCGTTTTTGTGGAAAACACCGATTGGACGATTAAACGTTACCGCGTTTTCGGCAATGTATTTGCCGAATTATCGCTTTTTGACGGGCTTAAAGTGCGGAGTACACTCGGCGGCGATTTACTGTTTGATCGCGAAAAACTTTTCAAAAAACGCCTTTCTGCTGCTGTATACGACCCCACCTCGCTCAATGAAGGCCGGGTATTTAATCAAACCCTCATTTGGAACAATACCATCGACTTCGAGCGCAACTTTGGCGGCCACCGTCTTACTGCGTTGGCAGGCATGGAAGCCATTCAGAACCATACCGACTATCTCGGCGCTTCGGCCACCAACTTCCGGCGTACCGATCCTTTGTTCCGCTATATTGATGCCAGTATACCGGTAGAGCTTGGCGACGTCAATGCTTCAGGGATTGCTACCGAATGGGCCCTGTTGTCGTGGTTTGGGCAGTTGGGGTATTCCTACCAAAGCCGTTACATACTCAGCGTTGCGGTTCGGCGTGATGGTTCTTCTCGTTTTGGCAAAAACAACCGCTGGGGTACTTTCCCATCGGTGTCATTGGCCTGGAATGTGTCTAATGAACCGTTTTTTCAAGATGTCAACTTCATATCCACATTAAAAATCAGGGGTAGCTGGGGACAGTTGGGCAACCAGGAAATCGGTATTTATCCCTACAGTTCTCTTGTCAGCACCGGTGATTTTGTATACGTATTCGGCGATCAGATCGTTACTGGCGCCAGCATACTCGAAACGGGCAACAGCAACGTAAAGTGGGAAACGAGTACCCAGATCAACGCTGGTATAGACATCGGTTTGTGGCAAGATAAGCTGACCCTTACCGCCGATTGGTTCCGCAAGCGCACCGATGACATCCTGGTACGAGTTCCCGTGCCGCAGGCCGGCGGTTCTACACGTCCGCCCTTTGTGAATGCCGCCTCGGTTGAAAACAAGGGTATAGAATTGGGATTGTCATACCGCAATAAAATTGGCAAATTCAACTACAACATCGGCGCCAATTTTGCAGCCGTGCGCAACGAAGTGCTTTCAATAGCCGGTAGTGAACCTATACTCGGCGGCTTTGGCCTGTCGGACGGGCCCATCACAAAAACTGAACCGGGCCGGCCGGTAGGTTCGTTTTTCCTCTGGGAAATGGAAGGCATCTTTCAATCACAAGAAGAAATCGACGCCAGTCCTTTCCAAACCCAATTTACCCGACCTGGCGATGTCAAGTTCAAAGACCTCAACGGCGACAACAAAATTGACGATAAAGACCGCCGCCATGTCGGTAGTCCTTTCCCTGATTTTACCTACGGTATTTCGGCAGGTTTCAACTGGGGCAATCTTGACTTTTCGACATTGTTGCAGGGTGTTCAGGGCAATGATGTATATTTTCTGTACGGCAATTTTGCTTACGAAACACAATTGCGTGGATTTAACTCCTACAATGAAGTTCTCAACCGCTGGACTCCCACTAATACCGATACCGACATTCCAAAAGTTAGTGTTGACGACCGCAACGGCAACCGCCGCATTTCAACCCGTTTTCTTGAAGACGGCTCTTATATGCGCATTCGAAATATTACGCTGGGGTATAATTTCAAAGACCTGCTCAACTGGAATGGCGTAGGTAATGCGAGACTATACATAACCGCTCAGAATGCCTTTACGCTGACCAAATACCCGGGGTTGGACCCCGAAATCCAGGCCAATGCCAACGACACCCGCGGATTGGGGCTTTCGTCCGACCTCAGCGTAGGTATAGACTGGGGAACGGTGCCAGCGCCCAGAAGCTGGATTGCGGGGCTTCAAATTGAATTTTAAACCACACCAGGAAAGCTGCTATATATGAAAAAGACCATCCATCTCCTCGTTTTAGCCCTCCTGGCGCTCACGTCCTGCCAGGGTATTCTCGACAAAGAGCCCATTGCCACCTTTGACGCAGGGTCTTTCTTTCAGTCGGAAGCCGACGCCATACAGGCGCTTAACGCAGCCTACCAGCCCTTGCTATTCAACAACGACAATTCCAACTTTTATTGGGCTTTCGCCGAAATAACCTCCGATGAGGCTATCACCGGCGGCGACGGTTCGCGCCCTGGACTGGTAGAAATGGACGCTTTTACTTATACGCCCCGCACAGAAGAATTTAATTCGTTTTGGAAAGTGCAATACGAGGGTATCACGCAATGCAATTTGGTGCTCGACAATTTGCCCAAAGTTGATATGCCCGAAGTGCGTCGCAATCAGATCAGAGGAGAAGCTTTGTTTCTGCGCTCTTATTATTATTTCCTGTTAGTACAGGTATTCGGCGACGTGCCGCTTTTTACACAAATAGCGCCGCCCGATCAACTCAAAATTCCGCGTACGCCCAAGGCTGTAGTATTTGCCCAAATTGAATCGGATTGCGAAGAAGCCGCTCAGTTGTTGCCTGTAACTCATTCCGCCTCCGATATTGGCAGGGCTACGAAAGGCGCTGCTTATGCCCTTGCCGCCAAGGCCTATTTGTATGAAAAAAAATGGGAGCAGGTACTGGAGTACGTGAATAAAGTCAAAGCTTTGGGAGTGTACGATCTCATGGCCGATTACGGCGACAATTTCAAAAAAGAGACCCAGAACAACAGCGAAAGCGTGTGGGAAATACAGCACGCCAACCTCGAACTAGGCGTAGGCAACTTCCTCAACCAGTGGTGGATGTCAAAAAAGCTCAACGGCTACGGCTTTGCAGAAGTCACAGAAGACTTTGTCAACGCCTTTGAAGACGGCGACCCCCGCCGCCGGTTCACCATTGCTATGCGCGATGAAGAATACTTTGGTTCGATTTACAAAAATTCATTTTCCTCAACGCGCTACAGCCCCCGCAAATACCTGCAAGATACTTCAGAAGTGACCCAGCCTGCTGACGGCGACATCAACTACACGGCCATTCGCTTTGCCGAAGTTCTACTTTGGGAGGCGGAGGCGCTCAATGAATTGGCCAGGGTTGCTGAAGCCCAGGTCCCCCTCGAACGCGTGCGCGCCCGGGCCCGCGCACAGGCCGCCGATCCTGCAACTGCGCTGCCGCAAGTGACAACAACCAACCAGCAGGAAATGCGCGACGCCATTCGCCACGAACGCCGGGTAGAACTTGGCTTTGAATTACATCGCTTCTTCGATCTGGTGCGATGGGGGCTGGCGCCTGTGCTTCTGCCTGGATTTCAGGAGAATAAACACGAATTGTTTCCGCTACCGCAAACTGAATTGGACTTAAACACCTCTTTGGTGCAAAATCCGGGATACTAATAGATTTGATATGCGACAATTTGCTATTTTAATATTTTGCCAATTGCTGGTAAGCCTGTTGCCGTTATGGGCGCAACCGGGGCAAATTGCTATTCCCCGAGTTGAGCTTATGCCCAACCAGCCGGCGCCATATAATGTGCGGGACTGGAAGCAGGTGGCTTTAAAATACGACTCGTTTGTCTATGACCTTCAGCAAACCGGGCAGTACCTGCCACTGGTATTTATGAATCCGACCGGTGTCAATTATCCCCAAATGCAGACTTTTCGGATGCATACCTATGTTGGAACCAACTCGCCTTTCGGCAACGAGGCCATTAATGTAATGCCCTCATTGGTGGGCGCTTCGCTGGCAGGAGCGGATAAAAGCAATCAGTTCGGTCGCAACTGGGTGCTCATGGCGCAGGATTTTTTTAATAAGAACAACGGCGAAAATTTATACCTGAATGCTCCTGCTACTACCAGCGGTAACGACTGGTGGTACGACATGATGCCCAATGTTTTTTTCTACCAATTGTATGACTTGTATCCCGATTGGGGTGGCGAGGCCGACTGGCAGTTTACTACGGTTGCCGATCGCATGTTGACGGCTGTCAGGGCCATGGGCGGTAGTGAGGCCCCCTGGTCGCCTGCCTACATGAACTACCGGGCATGGCGGTTCAGCACCATGACCCCCAACGCCAACGGCGTACCCGAACCCGAGGCTGCCGGCGCTTTTGCCTGGCTGCTCTACAACGCCTGGAAAACAACCGGCAACCCCGATTACCTCAAAGGCGCTGAATGGTCGATCGAATTTCTCAATAACTGGACGACCAACCCCTCCTATGAGCTTCAGTTACCCTACGGCGCCCTCACCGCAGCCAGGATGAATGCAGAATTGGGAACCAATTATGACGTCGAAAAAATGGTCAACTGGTCGTTTGACAGAGGCCCGCTGCGGGGCTGGGGTACGATTGTGGGTACTTGGGGCGGCTTCGACGTGTCGGGGCTGGTTGGCGAAGCCAATGACGCCGGCAACGACTATGCTTTCCAACTCAACGGCGTACAACAGGCCGCGGCATTGGCGCCCATGGTGCGTTACGACAAGCGCTTTGCCCGTGCCATTGGCAAGTGGGTGCTCAACCTGGCCAATGCAACCCGCTTGTTTTACCATGGATTTTTACCCCCTAATATGCAAGATGCCTCGGCCTGGTCGGCGGTTCACGACCCCGATCGCGTTATCGGCTACGAATCTATGCGCCAGGTATGGCAGGGCTTCTCGCCTTACTCCACCGGCGACGCCGTTAACGGCGGCTGGGCGGCTACCAACCTCGCCTTGTACGGCACCTCTTCTATCGGTTATCTGGGGGCTTTGATTGAAAAAACCAATGTTGATAAAATTTTAAAAATCAATTTATTAAAAACAGATTTCTTCGGCGATGAGGCCTATCCGAGTTATTTGATTTACAACTCGTATAATACTGTTAAATCGGTTGAATTTGTAGTAGAAAACGGGCCGGCTGACATCTACGATGCGCTTACAGAAGACTTTTTACTGGAGGATGCTTCCGGCACGGTCAACTTGAATATTCCCGCCAACCGGGCTATCCTGGTGGTCGTTTGTCCGGCCAACGGTGAAATCACATACGAGCAAAATAAAATGCTGGTAGACGGAGTAGTTGTTGATTACCGGCAGAGCGCTCAGCCTTTTTCCCGGCCGCCCCGGATTAAAGGCCTCGGCGCAGCCGCCAACCCCGTCGAAGCGGGCCAAACGACGGCCTTGTATTGCACCGTTACCGACGCTGATTCCGATCAGTTTACCTATCAGTGGAGCGCTTCATCGGGTAATATCACGGGATCGGAAGCGGCGGTTAGTTTCGCTGCGCCGGATTCGCCTGGCAATATCGGTATTCAGTGTATTGTCACCGATCAGGAAGGGAACCGCGACACGGCCATATTGGCATTGCCGATTGTGGAGGAAATCAATGTAGCCCCACAGATTTCAGCTATCCAAAAGTCGCCGGCGTATGTTGCACCTGGGGGAACCCTGCAGCTCGCCTGCCTGGCTGCCGACGCCAACGGCGATCCGTTAGATTACACCTGGGCTGCCTCGGGCGGCAATATCACAGGATCGGGAAGTAATGTAAGCTGGACGGCCCCTTTGTCGCAAGGCATTTATCAGGTAACCGTTACAGTTGCCGACGATCAGGGGTTACAGGCCCAGGCTTCTACCAATTTGTTGGTCAAAATTTTCAACGCTACTGCGGGCGACATCATCGCCGATTATCCCTTTAGCGGTAACGCCAACGATGTAAGCGGCAACAACCTGCACGGCGCCCCCAACGGCGCTATCCTTACGGCTGACCGGTTGGGCAATCCGCAGAGCGCTTATTATTTCAACGGCGGAGCACAGCACATTGCCGTGCCCAACAACCCCATTCTCAACTTCCAGAGCGGTATTACCGTCAGTTGTTGGTTTCGCGCCAACGACTTGCCCGACAGGGAAACCTTCCTGCTCTCTCACGGCAGTTGGCAAAACCGTTGGAAACTATCGATTACCCCTGACAGGCGGCTTCGCTGGACTGTAAATTCGCTTAACGGCATCGCCGACCTCGACGCTACCTTCCCACTGCAAACCGACAGCTTTTACCACGTAGCGGTAACCTACGACGGCGCCCTGCTGGCTATGTATATTGACGGGGAGTTGCACAACTACAAGACATTAAGCGGCAATATTCGAACTACTACGCTGCCCTTTTTGATGGGGCAAATGCTACCTGGAGAGACGACGTACAACTTTAAAGGAGTAATTGACGAAGTAAAGATTTACGATTACGCGCTTACACCCGAGGCGGTAGATTCTCTCTACAGCGTCAGCACAACCGCCACAAATGAACCCGGCGATAATCTACTGTCATTGTCGATACATCCCAATCCTGCGTCTGAAACAGTCGCTATAGCAGTGCCGGAAGGGAGCGCAGTCTTATTGGTTTTTGACCTCGCCGGTCGCCTGGTAAAAGAAACGCGGCACAGCGGAGGAAATATCGCAACACTGGATATAAGCAATTACCCGCCCGGCTTGTATACCATTGTCGGCTTTAGCGGACAAGGGCGGTATCAGGGACGATTTGTGAAAATTTGAAAAGGAACCCATTTTCTAATAATAAATTGAACATAACTGATGAAGCAGCTATTACGTTTGTTAGTCTTTAGCCTAAGCTGTTGGTTGACGGCAATAGGTTTACATGCGCAGACGCCTGTGGCGCATTATGCCTTTTCTGGCAGTGCAAAAGACGGCTCTGCTTTTGCCAATAATGCGGCGGTCAATGGCGCAACGCTTGCCCAGGACCGTTTTGGCCTTTCCAACAACGCTATGTATTTTGATGGTGTGCAGGGTGCTGTTCGAGCGCCGAATGCCGCCCACCTCAACTCGGCCAACGCCACGATCAGTTTTTGGGTAAACGTATCGGCTTATCCCGGCCAGGGCGAAGTATACTTGCTTTCGTTCGGCGGCTGGCAGGAACGTTGGAAAATCTCTTTGCCCTCGCACGGCAAACCCGTATTCACCACCCACGCCAACGGCGCTTGTTGCAGCGATATGGACTCGGGTGACGGCAATACCCTGCCTATCGGCGCTTGGGTACATGTAGTTATGGTTCACGACGGTTCGAAAAACATCATTTACTTCGACGGCGTCAAAGTCAACGAAAAAAATGTAAACGGCGCGCTTGATGCCACGACCTATCCGCTGGGCATCGGCTACAACCCTATCGACAATGGCAACTACTTCAACGGGATACTCGACGAAGTAATGATATTTGACGTAGCCCTCAACGACGCGCAGGTAACGGCATTATTCAATGCCCAAAACACGGCGCCTAACATTCCCTTTGGCGCTGTAGCTGATTATTCGTTCAGCGGTAACGGCCTTGATCAGTCTGACTACGGTAATCACGCCGATACATACACGGCCGCATTGACCACTGACCGCTTCGGCTATGGCAAAAGCGCCTTGTTGTGCGACGGGGTCGACTCGGAAGTAACCGCGCCCGGCAGTTCTCACCTTAACTCGGCCTTTACGACCGTCAGCTTTTGGGTTAAGCCCAACAGCCTGCCCGGCAATGGCGAAGTATTCCTGCTTTCATTGGGTGGCTGGCAGGAACGCTGGAAAATATCGCTGCCGGCACACGGCAAGCCCGTCTGGACTACCAACAACGTCAATGGCATTTCCGATATGGATAGCGGCGATGGCAACACCCTGACGCCTGGTGTCTGGACGCATGTAGTGATGGTACACGACGGCTCCAAAGACTTCATATATTTCAATGGCGTGCAAGTTGCCGAGAAAAACGTTTCCGGCGCGCTCAACGGCACCACTTACCCATTAGGCATCGGCTACAACCCTATCGATGGTGGCAACTGGTTTGATGGTGCGCTTGACGATATACAGATCTACAACTATGCTTTGAACCCTGTAGAAATCGGCAATTTATACACGGCGCAAGCCGCATTTCCTGGCACGCCAGACGACCTGGTAGCCGAATACAGTCTCAACGGAAATGGCAATGACGACTCACAGTTTGGCAACCATGCCGAGCTCGGCGACGGCGCCGCACCTGCCGCCAACCGCCACGGTTGGGGCTCCAATGCCCTTGCCGGCGCAGCAAAAGCCGACAACTCCATTGCTTTGCAATCAGATTACACGACCATCAGTTTTTGGGTAAACCCCAACAGCTTCCCCGGCACCGGCGAAGTATACCTTCTCTCCAACGGCGGCTGGCAGGAGCGCTGGAAAATCTCATTGCCCTCACACGGCAAACCCGTATTCACTACGCACTCCGGCGGCGCATGTTGTAGCGATATGGACTCGGGTACGCCGCTGGCTTTAAACGCCTGGACGCATGTAGTGATGGTACACGACGGCGCCAAAGACATAATATACTTCAACGGCGTTTTGGCCAATGAGAAAAACGTTGCCGGCGCGCTCGATAAAACCCGGTACCCCCTCGGTATCGGTTACGACCCAATTGACAACGGCGGCTTCTTCGACGGCGCTATTGACGACGTACAGATCTACAACGTAGCGCTCGATGCATCGGCCGTAGCGGCATTGTACAATGCCCAGAACCCTGCGCCCACCATTGCCGACGGGCTCATAGCTTACTATGCTTTTAGCGGCAACAGCCAGGATCAAACGCCGTACAGCAACCACGCCTCATCGGCCAGCCTGGTCAAAGACCGTTTTGGCAAAGCCAACAAAGCCGCTGGCTTCAACGGCTCGGCTGAAGTAACCGCCTCCAACTCTCCCCAACACAACTCGCCGCATACCACCGTCAGCTTCTGGGTGAACCCCAATAGTCTGCCTGCCAATGGCGAAGTATACCTGCTGTCGCTGGGCGGCTGGCAAGAGCGCTGGAAAATTTCACTGCCCTCGCATGGCAAACCCGTTTGGACTACCAACCACTCCGGCGGTATTTCCGACATGGACAGTGGCGATGGCAACACCCTGACGCCCGGAGTTTGGAAGCATGTGGTCATGGTTCACGATGGCGCCAAAGACAAAATTTACTTCGACGGCATTTTGGTTGCTCAAAAAGACGTAGCAGGTACGCTCGACAACACCACTTACCCCCTCGGCATCGGCTATAATGCCGTTGACGGCGGCAACTGGTTTGACGGCGCTCTCGATGAAGTACAGATCTACAACATCGCTCTCGACGACGCGGCTATCGCTGCGCTTTATGCCGAGCAATCGCAGCCGACGGCGGGTGGCGACCAAGAAGCGCCCAACGCGCCGCTCAACCTGGCCGCCAATGTAGTCTTCAACAATGTAGACCTTACCTGGCTCCCCGCTATTGACAACATCGGCGTAACCGCCTACAATATCTACCTCGACGGCGCCCTGGTGCGCAATACCACGGCTACTTCGGCTTATTTCGAAGAACTCACTCCGCTGACCCAGTATCAATTTGGCGTATCGGCAGTAGACGAGGCAGGCAACGAATCGCTGCCCACTACACTCAGCGTCACCACCGGCCCCGACGAAACGCCCGACGTGACTCCGCCGACAATACCTGGCAACCTGGCCGGCTCTCCGAGCTTCAACTCCGTACTCCTGAGCTGGGAGGCCTCTACCGATGACACACAGGTGGCAGGTTATATCGTATACGTCGATGGCGAATATTACGACTCCTTATCGGCAACTACTCTGGCCGTTTTGGTGGGCGGACTCGAACCGCTTACGCTCTACAGCTTTGAGGTTGCAGCTTATGACCTTGCAGGCAATGTTTCCGGGCTGGCAGAACTGACCATCAGCACTACCCAGCCGCTCGACACCGGCGAACCCGGGCTGGTGGCTCACTATCCTTTTGACGGCAATGCCAACGATGCTACGCCCTATGCCAACCATGGCGTTATCGGCGGAAATCCCATATTTGAAACGGCCAACCATCCCAATGGCGGCGGCATGAATATTAAATTCGACGGCATGCAAGATTCAGTGCTGGCGCCCAACGCGGTACAATTGTTGTCGGATTTTACAACTGTTTCTTTCTGGATTCGCGTGGACGGCCAGAACTTACAGGATGCAGAAGCGTACGTTATGGATTTCGGCCACTGGGATCAGCGCTGGAAAATATCGCTACCGCAACACCTGAAAATAGTGTGGACTACCAACAGCAACAACATCCAGTCTCCCAACTTTATCTCC
>DAINSQ010000017.1:0-43874 GCA_036741235.1 Saprospiraceae bacterium
CCGCGGATTTAAAGGATTTCACGGATGAGGAGCGCTTATACTAATCCGTGGAATCCGTTAAATCTGTGGAATCCGTGATTCAGACATGGGGGTAGGCTTTTGTCTTGTCTTTAAGTTGATCCAGACTGAATACGCCTAATTGAGCATAAGCAATGGCCAAGCTATTTTTGAATTGCACGTTTTGGGGATAGGCCGCATAGAGGGTGAGAGGCATCAGGGGAACCGGCCGCCACGGATGCTCGTTTCGACTCCGCTCAACGACCGGCACAGATAGCCCCTCACCCCCTCGCCAACTGGGGCGCAACGTACAGCCCCACGTCTTCGAGGGAAATGGGGTCGGCGCCGAGGATGAGCAGTCGCTCAACAACGTTGCGCAACTCGCGGATGTTACCCGTCCAGTCCAATTGTTGAAGCGCGCTAACTGCGTCGGGAGTTATGGCGCGGGGCGGCACGCCGTATTCCGTACAAATCAGCGAAATGAAATGCTTGATTAACAGGGGAATATCATCGCGGCGTTCACTCAGCGCCGGCGCTTGAATGATAATAACGGCCAGGCGATGGTAGAGGTCTTCGCGAAAACGGCCCGCCTCGATTTCCGCGCGCAAGTCTTTGTTGGTAGCCGCCAATACGCGCACATCTACTTTGATGTCTTTATCTCCTCCGACGCGGGCAATCTTTTGCTCTTGCAAGGCGCGCAGCACTTTGGCCTGGGCCGCGAGGCTCATATCGCCGATTTCATCGAGAAACAGGGTGCCGTTGTGTGCCTGTTCAAATTTGCCGATGCGCTGTTTGACGGCAGAGGTAAAAGCGCCTTTTTCGTGGCCAAATAGTTCACTTTCAATTAATTCAGATGGTATGGCGGCGCAATTGACTTCTACAATAGGTCCGCTTGCGCGATGGCTTTTTGCGTGAATCCAACGGGCGATGAGTTCTTTGCCTGCGCCGTTGGGGCCGGTTATCAAAACGCGGGCATCGGTGGGAGCTACCCGATCGATGGTATTGCGGACGTGCTGCATAACCGCCGAATCGCCGATGAGTTCTTGCACCTTGGCTGCGGTCACTTGCCGCCGCAACATTTTGGTTTCGGTAACGAGGCCGGCCTTGTCGATGGCATTGCGCAAAGTGATGAGCAGTCGGTTTAGATCGGGCGGTTTGGCAATAAAATCAAAAGCGCCTCTTTTAACGGCCTCTACGGCGGTATCAATAGTAGCATGACCGGAAATCATAACCACCGGGAGATCGGGGTTGATCTCCTGGATTCGGTCGAGGGCCTCCATGCCGTCCATTTTGGGCATTTTGATGTCTAGCAATACTACGTCGAACTCGCTTTTGCGCAATTTAGACAGGCATTCCGCCCCGTCGGCGGCTTCTTCCACTTCAAATTTTTCAAACTCCAAAATCTCACGCAGGGTGCGTCTGATGCTGCCTTCGTCGTCTGCTATCAGGATTTTTGACATGTGCTGTACCGGCTATTCATTAAAGATTTAACAAATAGGTTTATACGGATAGCCAGGTAAAATGTTGCGGCAGACGGGGGATTAATGCGCAGCACAGCGATACTACTCGGCCAGGTTACAGACGGCCATCCACGCCATCAGTCCTGCGCCGATAGGCAGGCTGTCTTCGTCTATGTCGAAAGTATTGGTATGTAATAGCGAGGTGATTCCGCGAGCCGCATTGCGGGTACCCAGGCGGAAAAAGCAGCCGGGCATGATTTGAGAAAAATAAGCGAAATCTTCAGAAGTAAGTCGTATCGGCAAATCGACTACGTTTTCGGGGCCCAGGTATTGAACGGCATATTGGCGAGCTTTGTTGGTCAGCGCTTCGTCGTTAAAAAGCGTAGGATAACCCACTTCGATGCGCAACTCGCAAGCGCCGCCCATGCTTTCAGCAATGCCTGTTGCCAGTTGTTGCATACGATGGTGGGCTTCGAATCGCCATTTTTCGTTCATGGTGCGGAAGGTGCCCATCAATTTGACTTCATAGGGGATTATGTTGGTCGAGCCCCCGGAGGAGGCAATTTGCCCAAAAGTGAGTACCGAAGGCAGCGAAGGATCGGCATAACGGCTCACAATCTGTTGCAGCGCGGTGAGGATATGCGCGGTAATGATGATGGGATCAACGCATTCGTGAGGCATGGCTCCGTGACCGCCTTTGCCGGTTACGGTCATGTACAATTCATCGGAAGAGGCCATGTACATGCCGGCCCGGAAGCCTACTTTACCGGCTTCGAGCAGGGGAAACACGTGTTGGCCGATGATGGCTTCCGGGGCGGGTCGCTCGAGCGCCCCTGCTTTGATCATCAGCGAGGCGCCGCCTGGCAGGCGCTCTTCAGCGGGCTGGAAAAGCAGTTTGACCGTTCCGCTCCAGTGTTCGCGCAGCGCTTGCAAAATTCGCGCGGCCCCCAGCAGGCATGTTGTATGCACATCGTGACCGCAGGCGTGCATCACTCCGTCGCGCTGCGAGCGATAGGGTACGTCGTTGGCTTCGTGAATGGGCAGGGCGTCCATGTCGCCGCGCAGGGCTATTACCCGATTGCCGGGGTCTTGACCTTCAATGAGGGCTACGATACCATGCCCCGCCACGTCTTTTTGAAAAGGAATACCCCATTCTGCCAGTTTTCCGGCTACAAAAGCAGCCGTTTCCGCTTCTTCAAACGATAACTCCGGATGCTGGTGCAGATGCCGCCGGGTTTGTATCAAATCAGGATGGTGTTGCTGTGAAAGCTGTTGTATTTGATCGAGTAAAGTCATATTAACAAGTATTTTGTAACGGCGCGGGCCACATTTTGGCCGTCCATAGCGGCTGAAATAATGCCGCCCGCGTAACCGGCGCCCTCGCCGCAGGGGAAAAGCCCCGGAGCGTCAATGTGCATAAAGGTATCCTTATCGCGGGGAATTCGCACGGGCGAACTCGTACGGCTTTCTACGCCGATCACATTGGCCTCTTCAGTATAATAACCTTTCATCATCTTGCCAAATTGTACGACGGCTTCGCGCAATCTTTGGTAAATGGATACCGGCAGGAGTTCGTGAAGAGGGGCGCTCAATAATCCCGGGATGTAGGAAGTAGGTGGCAAATCGGTTGAAATTTTTCCGTTTACAAAATCGGGGAGGCGCTGGGCCGGCGCCTGCTGGCCGCCGTCGCCGAAGTTGAACATTGTTTGCTCGGCCTGCCGCTGGAATTCGAGTCCGGCAAAAACGCCATAGTTGGCAAAAGGCGCCAGATCGTCAAGTTCCACGGCTACTACAGTACCCGAGTTGGCAAACGGGGAATCGCGTTTTGACATCGACATGCCGTTGACGACAATTTCACCGGGCGCGGTGGCTGCCGGCACGACAAGGCCGCCGGGGCACATGCAAAAGGAAAATACGCCGTGCCCGTCTACCTGGCAGGCCAGGCGGTAACTGGAGGCCGGAAGGTCTTTTTCACGGGGCGACTGCCGGTATTGTATGCGGTCGATGAGCGACTGGGGGTGTTCTATGCGCACACCCAGTGCGAAGGGTTTGGCTTCCAGGCGAATGCCCTGGCGATGCAGCATGGCGTATATGTCGCGCGCAGAGTGGCCGGTGGCTAATATTACGGCCCGGGCTTCTACCAGGTCGCCGGCGCCGGTGATTACCCCGGTGATGCGGCCATTGCGGTCTTTGATCAAATCGGTTACAAAGGCCCCGAAGCGCACTTCGCCGCCATAGTGTACAATGGTCTGGCGAATATTGGCCACGATATGCGGCAGTTTATTGGAGCCGATATGCGGATGGGCATCGATGAGTATATCGCTTTTGGCGCCGTGCTCTACCAGCAATCGCAAGGCTTTGTATATGTCGCCGCGTTTGTGAGAGCGGGTGTAGAGCTTGCCGTCGGAGTAAGTGCCTGCCCCGCCTTCGCCGAAGCAGTAATTGGAGTGGGGATTAACCTGGCCAAATTGCTGAATAGCGCGCAGGTCGCGCCGCCGGGTCTGCACATCTATGCCGCGGTCGAGCACGATGGGGCGAAAACCCGATTCGATGAGTTCGAGCGCGGCAAAATAACCGGCGGGGCCGGCGCCTATGATGAGTACCTCCGGGCAGTCGCTTACATCGCGAAAATTGCCCAACAAGGCCGGTTCGGGGGTATAGTCTTCATCGACATATACTTCCGCTTTGATCAAAAAGAAAGGTCGCGATCCTCTGGCATCGATTGAGCGTTTGATCACCCGCACTTCGCGCACCCGCGATGGCGAAGCGCCGCTGCGCCGGATGGCTTCGCTGCGCACAACGGCCTCGTCGGCAGCCTGGTCGGAAAAAAGTTTTATTTCTACTGTATGTATCATAGTCGCACAGTCCCGCCGTCCTCATTACCCGGCTTTTTCAGCGTAAACCGTAATGCTGAAAATACCGGTACCGCTGTCATTAAATCCGGCGGCTTCCTCCGCATTGAGGAATTGCGCCAGGATATCAGGGGGCAAAGTTATGGCTTTTTCCTTTTGGATTTGGATATTGGAAAAACCGGTTTTGGCTATCAAATCCAGATAATCCGCTTTTTGCATGGCGCCTGATACGCAGCCGGCATACATTTCAGCAGCTTCTTGCAGCCCCGGCGGCAGATTGCCCATAATAACTACGTCGGATATGCTGAAATGGCCGCCGGGTTTGAGTATGCGACAGGTTTCTGCAAGTGCCGCCGTTTTGTTGGGCACGAGGTTGAGTACGCAATTGCTCACTACCACATCAGCGGTGTGGTCGGGCAGGGGCATGGCTTCGATGTCGCCGAGGAAAAATTCTACGTTGTCATAACCCAGCTTTCGAGCATTTTCGCGAGCCTTGTCGATCATGGCCTCCGTCATGTCAATGCCGATGACCTTCCCTTCCGCCCCTGTAACGGCGCGGGCGATGAAACAGTCGTTGCCGGCGCCCGAACCGAGGTCTACTACCGTATCGCCCGATTTAATTTTTGCAAATTCGGTGGGAAGGCCGCAGCCCAACCCCAGGTCGGCATCGGGGACATAACCGCTGAGGTTGTCGTAGTTGTCGGCAAAAATCGTGTAATCCATACTGCCGCATCCTCCCGACCCACAGCAGGTGCTTTGGTTTTGTTGTTTGCTTTGCTGCGCAATTTGTCCGTATTTTTCCTTAACGAGGGTTTTGAGTTCTTGTTCGTTTTTCATGGCAAATGAGTTTTGTTATTCAATTATTTACAGCAGCCTCCTGCTAAAACTTCCTCAAAAAAAGCCGAGAAACTGGCGTTGATGGCTTGAATGACTTCAAAATTGAGGCAATAGCAGATTTTTACGCCTTCAATCTCTCCTTTAATAATACCGGCGTTTCTCAATTCCTGGAGGTGTTGTGAGACAGTGGTGCGGCTTATAAAGGGAAATTCCTGGGCGATATCGCCTACAATGCACTCCCGGCGTTGCGCCAGCAACTGCACGATGGCCAGCCGGGCGGGGTGCGACAACACTTTTGCAAATTGAGCTATTTGCTGCTGGCTTATGTCAAATGCACCAGTTTTGGCGTACATACTGATCTATTTTTGAAATATAACGCAAACATACGTTATATTGTTTATAGAAAATCTCTTTTTGCGCGCTTGATTGGAGTTTTGGGTAATTTTACAGAAAAAAATGCACTCGCAGCATAATTCGATATCAGGATTCCAACAGACTTCCCGCGCTTATTATCCGGATGTGCTATTGTTTTTGATCATTATTCCTTTTATCAGCGCTTTTAATTAGCTCTTTTATACCCAGGCTGCCTGGCGGCCAACGCTTATTTCAAAAGCGTATGCGGAAATAAAAGCCGGGGTTGGCTATTTATATGCCTTCCGCCCTGTTGAGGGCTATCGCCAAACTGTTACAATTCAACCCATCAGCACATCAGCACATCAGCACATCAGCACATCAGCAAATCAGCAAATCAGCACATCAGCAAATCAGCACATCAGCACATCAACACATCAGCCCATTACTTTTTCACCACCACCTTCACTTGGGCGGTTTGATAGGGGGTAGTCATTTGCAGCGTATAGAGTCCGCCGGGAATATTGGCAGGCAGGTTAAAATAGTGGGTAGCGGCGCCGGGGGATTGTTTTTCTTCGAATAATACGGCCGTAGCTCTGCCCTGCATATCCAGCATACTAATTCGGACGGGTTGGGGTTGGCTGAGTTGGTAGCTCAGCGCAAACCGGCCGTCGCGTATGGGGTTGGGATAGACCTCCATGTGGGCAGGAGTGGCGAGGGGTTGCGAAGTAGCTACCGACAATCCGCCGGAATAACGCGCCATGGCAAAGCGGCCGTCGGACTGGAGGTAAGAAGTGCCGGCAACAATGATTTGTCCGTCGGGTTGGAGGGCCAGGGCGTGGGCCGAGGCGTAGTCGGTGCCGAAACCGGCGCGTGCAATGCCCTCTTCGCCAAAGCCGGTATCGGGATCGCCATTGGAGAAAAAGCGGGCGAGGGTAAAGTCATAAAAACCGGAGCCTTCCACGGGGCCATAACCGGCAACCAGCAGTTGCCCCTCATCGTCAATGGCGAGGTCTTCCGCGAAAGCGGCGGCTTCTATGCCTGTGACTACCCGGCCGTTGTCGCCGAAAGCGGGGTCGGGACTGCCGTTGGATAAAAATCTTAGCATCACCCACTGCGAAGCGGCGCCGCCGTCGAAATAAGCCGTACCCGCCACCGCAATTTTGCCGTTGGCATGGAGGGCCAGCCCGTAGCCAAAAGCCCCATCGGCATTGTCTATGCTTGCCAATACCTCGCCGTTGTTGCCGAAACCGGAATCGGGAGCGCCGTTAGGCGAAAGACGGACCAGTGCAATATCCGCCACGCCGGCATTGTAGGCGGCGCCGGCCAGCACAATTTTGCCATCGGGCTGGAGGGACAGGGCATAGGCTTCGTCGTCTTGATTGCCTATGGCCACAGTGGCAACACCATCACCGTCAAACGTATCGTCCAGTTCGCCGTCAGGCAACAAGCGTACTACGGCAACATCTGTACCGGGAGTTGAATACCGGCGGGTGCATGCGGCGATGATTTTTCCGTCGGGTTGAATGGCCAGTGCAAAATTAGCCGCGTCTTTGACATTTATGGGCACTTGTTTTATACCGCCATCGCCAAACCCTATATCCAATGCGCCTGTTGACGTATAGCGCAGCACAGCCAGTTCGGCGGCATTGCCAATAAGCGAAATGAGCGTATAACCCGCCACGACGATCTTCCCGTCAGTTTGGAGCGCTAAGGCAAAGGCTTTGTCTTCCAGCGGCCCTACCAGCGTGCGCACCTTTCCGCCGTTGCCAAACGAGGCGTCGAGATCGCCATCGGGCAGGTACCGGGCCAGTCCAAACGCATTGTCGGCAGTACCGGCCAGCACAATTCTGCCGTTGGGTTGCAGGACAATATCGGCGGCCTCGTCGGAGAAATTCGTGATCGCGGTGATCACTTTACCGTCGTTGCCGAAGCTGGGGTCGAGCATACCTGCGCTTTGCGCTGCGGCAAACTTTGCCGACAGGACAAGCGCAAGCAGGGCGGGGGGTAGATTGCGCATGTTGATCGATTTGAAAATACACTAACGAATTAACGGCCTTTTTTTGGTATCCTTCATTTTTTGTTTTAGAAAATCATAACAACCAAAATAGTATTTTCACGGGTATGAAAATCATGATTACCGGCGCCGATGGCTTTTTGGGCAGCAATCTGACGAGGGAACTCCTATCGCGCGGTCACAGGCTGGTTGCCCTGGTGGAAGAAGGCCGGGCCACGCCCACGATAGACGATTTGCCCATTGAAAAGCGCTACGGCAACCTGCTCGACCCCGATAGCCTGAATAGCGCTATGAAGGGCTGCGATGCTTTGATACACATCGGGGCTATCATTTCGATATGGCCCTACCGGTCGGCGATCCAGCGCAAAGTCAACATTGAAGGCGCCCGGAATGTGATGGAGGCCGCTTTATCGGCGGGTCTGCAGCGTGTGATACATGTGGGTACGGCCAATTCTTTCGGCTTTGGAACCAAAGCAGACCCCGGCGACGAAACGCGGCCCTACCAGGGGTACAAATACGGCCTCGACTACATGGACAGCAAATACGCCGCCCAACAACTCGTTTTGTCAATGGTCAACGAACGCGGTCTGCCCGCGCTTGTCGTCAACCCGACGTATATGATCGGCCCTTTTGCCACGGCGGAGGGCACCGGTATGATCATCGCATCGGTTTACAGGCAGCAGATCAGCGGGTATACGCGGGGCGGGCGCTGTTATGTGTCGGTCAAAGACGTTTGCGCTGCCATTGCCAATGCGCTACACATGGGCAGGGAGGGCGAATGTTATATTTTGGGTAATGAAAATCTGGATTACAAGGAAATATTCACTGCTATAGCAGAAATAACGGGCGTAGCGCCGCCGAAGGCGCAGTTACCGGCAATAGTGATCAAAAGCTACACCTGGCTGCAATCGCTGAAAGCGCGTATGTTGGGGCGCCAGCCGCTGGTGAGTTACAAGATGGCCCTGATGTCGCTTGACGATCATTATTTTGCTGTAGAAAAAGCGCGCCGGGAGTTACAACTGCCGCAGACGCCTATTGAGGTAGCGATTCAGGAGGCGTTTGACTGGATGAAAGGGAATGGGGTGATTTGAGTCCGGAATCATATACTCGAACAGAATAAGGTAACTCGCGGTAAAAAACTAAGTTGTAGCTGATAATATCCCCTTCATTAGTTGACAGCCATGGTGTATCATGATGTGTATAATCGGTGATCATATTTGATTGCCAGTCGCTCATTTGCTGAATGACGTTATCAATTACACTTTTTTCTGCGGCAGACAGCTTGGTTAAATCCGCTTTTTCCAGCGGCATATATCGTATTTGAGGGAAATTGCGATAAGTAGTTTTTACTCGCTTCAATATGCCGTCGGCTATCATTTGGTTGATGATACCATCCAACTGTTCTGGCGCCGGACCATATGGTTTTTTTTTGTATATCGCTCCAGTTAAGTGCTCTTCAAAGCGCTCGTAGTAATTAAAGTCGCAGAAATAGAGTAATTTCTTCAATATCACTTCTCCGATATTGGGCTTGCCTGCGCAATGTTCCAGTAGGTAAAGCAGTACATTCTTTAATTTACCTGCATTAAGTTGGGGGACTGAAACTCTTGTAGCGTATTGTGCAGCCGGAGTTTCCTCTACATTTCGAACTTCTTCATTTATATGATAAACAGGAGACAATAAATCATCGATAGAAAATTCCAGTTGAAGCGATAGCTTGCGTAATTCCAAGGCATCCAAACTTCTATTTCCCAATTCGATTTGTGCCAGTGCAGATCGAGAGATGCCTATCATTTGGGATAGTTCTTCCTGTGAGAGCCCTTTCCCTTTTCGCCGTTGCATAATCCGACGACCTATTTGCTGTTGGGTTAGTTCAACGCCTGTCATTTTGCATTTTTATGCAAAAATAAAGAATGTTCAATTATCAAACAATTAAATGTTTTATTTTAGCACAAAAAAATAATAAAAAGTATACTCCGATATTAATTTTGATTTCTTCAGCCTTGCGACATTTTTACAAACCCTTGCGCGATTTTTGATAACACAGCCGCCCGCTTTGCCTGCACTTTTGCAAAGTCAAAACCACTGTTTTACATCATCAAAAACCATACTGACTATGAAAAAGGCATTCAAGATTTTGGGTATTATTTTGGGCGTTATCGCGCTACTCATTGCGGCCTTTGCCGCCTGGGTGCAATTGACGCCCTTACCAAAGTTCGAACCGCAGTCGCTCGACATTACAGTGTCGCGCGATTCTTTGTCGGTGGCACGCGGCAGGAAAGTCGTAGAAACGCATTGCGTGGGTTGCCATTTGGGCGAAGACGGCAAATTGAGCGGCAGGTTATTCACCAAGCCTGATGATCCCTTCGGCGTAATTTGGTCGCGCAACATAACCAACCATCCCGAAAAAGGTATCGGCAGCTACAAAGACGGCGAACTGGCCTACCTTTTCCGCACCGGCATCCGCCCCAACGGCGAATGGGCCGGGCCCTATATGTCGTTCCCGATGATGTCGGATGAAGATGTGGCTTGTCTGATTGCTTACCTGCGTTCCGACTCGCCTCTCATCCAGGCTTCCGAAGCTACGCACCCCGAACCGAAGTATACCTTCCTGGCCAAAGCGCTTATTAAAATGGAGTTATTCAAACCCTACCCCTACGACGGCAAGCCCAAAACAGCCCCCCCTGCAACCGATCAGATCGCCTACGGTCGCTACCTGGCCACAGCGGTTTACGATTGCTTCAACTGCCACTCAGCCAGTTTTGAAACCAACAACCACTTCGAACCCGAAAAATCCCCGCGTTTTTTCGGCGGCGGCAATCCGATGCACGATATGGACTTTCAGCCCGTTGTATCGGCCAATATCACCATGCACAAAACAGCGGGTATCGGTTCGTGGACAAAGGAGGAATTCGCCGCAGCCGTGCGCACCGGCGCTCGCCCCGACCAGCGTATCCTGAGCGGCGCCATGCCCCGCTACGGCTTGCTCGACGACCAGGAAACAGACGCCATTTGGGCATACCTCCAAACAGTGCCTGCGCTTGACAATGAGCTTGCCAAAAAAAACTGATGTAAGCAGTATTTTGAATGGGAATGGGCAGGGGGCTCCCCTTGCCCACCCTGTATGCACTCCCGACGCCTCCCTTTTTACTGTTACCCTCTTGCAATAGCGCGAGATTGTAAAAAAAATTTGGCTCATGCGAAAGAAGCGCTAACTTGTGGGAATATAATTATCATTTAGCGCTATCAACTTCTCACTTCCACTATTATTCATATACCTTTTTTATATCACCTAAAAACCTGAATCAATTATGCTAAGAAGAATTCTAATCTTGTCTATTGCATGCGCTGCAGTATTATTATTCGTTACATGCGACAAACCTGACAATGATCCGGTTGATCCCGACAATGAGCCCAACAACCTCGGATGGTATGGTGATGAAAACATGAGCCAAATTCCCGCAAATGTCACTTATTTTGGTGGTGGTGGCTCTCTGCCCTCCAGCATCGACCTCACGCCCAAGTTTCCGCCTATCGGCAATCAAGGTCAATACGGAACTTGTGTGGCCTGGGCCGTCGGTTACAATCACAAAACTGCCATAAACGGTATGGAAAAAGGGTATACGAGTTCGCAGCTAAGTTCCGCGGCATATCAGTTTAGCCCCAAAGACTTGTTTATTGCGATCCCTGATTCGGATAAAGGAAACGACTGCAACGGCACCAATTTCTCTACCGCCCTCAATGTCGTACAAAACCGCGGTATTGCCACTATGCAGACCGTACCTTACACCAATCTGGGCGATTGCGGCCAATCGTCAGGTCAATCGAGTTGGGCGAATGAGGCCTCCCAGCACCGGTTCAAATATTGGAGAAAAGTACAAGCGGAGACGGCTGCCGATATTAAGGCATTGCTAGCCGACAATATTCCCGTCATTTTTGGCGCCCGCCTGGCTGATAACTTTATGACCTGGAACAGCGACGCCGTAATCAGCTCCAATACCAGTTTTCAAAACGTAGGCCAACATGCTTATCATGCTATGGTCGTAGCCGGTTATAATGACAGCAAAGGCGCTTTTAAAGTTATCAATTCCTGGGGTTCGACCTGGGGCTCAAGCGGTTATATCTGGGTGGATTATGACTTCTTTATGGGTGAGTTTTGCCGCGACAGTAATGGCGAACGGCCGTTGTTTATTGCCGTAAATGAAGGCGGCAATATTACGCCGCCTGACGACCCCGACCCCACTGTTACAGGCGTCGACCTGGCTGCCTGGGTATTTGATGATTATGCTGACGGAACTTATCTTGGCTACCCCAAGCGCGTATCAAATTTTAACGTTTACAATATCGGAAATCAAACCGCGCAGGCGTCCAAACGCTGGTCGGTCTATTACCTGGCTTTTAACGCCTACGACGCCAACGACTACGGTGTTTTGTTCAACTGCGAAGTCAATACGGACGTCGCTTACGGTACCGAGTTTTGCGCCAATTTTAATAGCTGTACCTACAATGTCAATATTCCCTCCGGTTCGAATTTTGCCTACGAGCATGGTTTCAGCGAATTCGGCTTTGCCTATACGATGCCTCTGATAAACGGATTTTATTATTTGGTCATTTATGTAGATCCTTTCGACGTTTTTTCCGAAACGGATGAAACCAACAACTATTTTTACCCCTATTTTGATCCTGTATTTTTTATCAACGGCGTAGGTTTTTCCAGCGAAGGTGAAGAATTGGAGGATCGCAGTAATTCAGGGCGCCCTTTAGCGTTTCAAAACACGCTAAGCCCCGACCCCTCCAATCTCAAACGCAACAACCACCATTCGCTTGCTACCCGCCATCCCAATGCCTACCGCTCTGAAGAAATAGCCGCCGTTATCAGGGCGTCTAAAAAAGACGGTCGCTGGGAAAAGAAACTGGCGGAAATGCGCGCGCGTTATGCCAAACAATAATTCAGATAAGTTGGCGGGCTGTTTTTTGCATTCAACCCGCCAACTTTTTTTCTACTGACTAACCTGTGTCGTATGAAAATTTATCTGCTTGTATTTTTATTCATTTTTCCAAATTGTCGGCCTCCGATGTCTTCCAACCGATCTGCTACCGACGTCGTGGAGGATATCCGCGACCGCATTGCCAAAGGCAAAGATATTTACATTGAACAACGGGAGATCAATGAAGAATTGGATTTTACAGCCCTGGCGCCCGCTTATTCCGTATCGCCAGGCGCTAAACGTGTTAAAATAGAAAGTTCGATCACTTTCTATAAATGCCAGTTTAAGGGAAAAATAATCGGGTATCGCACCAACTCATCCCTCACGGAAAATACGGCTGTTTCTTTTGCAAAAAATATCACCTTCATTGAGTGCACTTTTGAAGAAGAGGTGAATTTCAGAGCCTGTACGGTAACCGATTTGGCATGTTTTTCCAGTTGTTTTTTTTTGAAAAAAGCCAATTTTGAAGAATGCGATTTTCGCGGTCATACTGTTTTTGCAAAAAGTCAATTCAAGGCTGATAGCCGTTTTCAAAATACATTTTTTCAAAACAAAGCAGATTTCTTCGGCTCGGAATTTTTCGAACGCTTTAGTTTTCAAGGCGCCGCTTTCAACCTGGACGCGCAGTTTAGCAACCTGAAAGCAAACAAATCGGCTGATTTCGCTACCGTTCAATTCAACGGCCACGCTTTTTTCAATTATGCGGAATGGAAAGGGCGAACCGGATTTGAAAATACCTGGTTCAAAGGACGTTGTGAATTTTTGAGCGCAAAATTTGAGCAGGCCGCATTTAATAATAGTCGATTTTACAATTCGCCTCGGTTTGATCAGTCTGAAATCGCTTCTACCCTGGATTTTACGGGCGCTCGTTTCCTGGAGGGCGAACCTCAGCTTTCCAATATAGACGCAAGTAAAGTTTTGAGATAAATAGTTATTTCTCCGTTTACGACAAATACTTCCCCACAATCGGCATCCTGCGCCCTACGCCGAAAGCCTTGTCTGACACTCGCAATACCGGGGCGGTCTGGTGGCGCTTGAATTCATTGATATTGACCAGGCGCAGGGTGCGGCGCACCAGCGTTTCGTCGAAGCCCATCGCGATGAGTTCGCGCGGACCTTCCCGGTTTTCGATATACTGAAACAGCACCTGGTCGAGTTGATCGTAAGGCGGCAGGCTGTCGCTGTCTTTTTGGTTGGGGCGCAGCTCTGCCGAGGGCGGCTTGGTAATCGTGTTTTGGGGGATTACTTCCCCATCTTTGTTGATATATTCGGCCAGCGCAAACACTTCGGTTTTGTATACATCGCCGATCACCGAGAGTCCGCCGCACATATCGCCGTAGAGGGTGCCGTAGCCTACTGCCATCTCGCTTTTGTTGGAGGTGTTGAGCAGAATATGCCCGAATTTGTTGGAGAAAGCCATGAGCAACATACCCCGGATGCGGGCCTGGATATTTTCTTCGGTGATATTAAAGGGTAGTCCTTCAAAATGGGGCTCCAGCAGGTCGAGGTAAGCTTCGTATACCGATTGCAGCGGCAGGATATCGTATTGAATACCCAGATTTTCGGCCAGTTCGCGGGCGTCGGCTATAGAGTGTTCCGATGAGTACTGTGAGGGCATCAGCAGTACGCGCACATTGTCGGGGCCGAGGGCGCGGGCGGCCAGCACGGTCACCACCGCCGAGTCGATACCGCCGGAGAGGCCTACGATAGCCTTTTTGAGTCCGAGTTTGCCAAAATAATCGCGCAGGCCCAGCAGCAGGGCGTCGTGGATCAGTGCCAGCTTGTGGCGGGGTTGTTCGTTATTGCGGTTGCCGGCCATTACCTCGTCGAGCTCGTAGGTGCGGACGCACTCCTCAAAATACGGCATTTCATCAAACACATTACCGTTGGGGCTCATCACCACCGAGCCGCCGTCGAATATGACCTCTGTTTGGGCGCCCACCTGGTTGCAGTAAAACAGGGGCAGGTTGTAGCGTTGCACATTCGTGCGCAGCACGTGCATGCGGTCTTCGGCGTGGGCGTATGAAAAAGGCGAAGCCGACAGGTTGAGCATCAGGTCGGGGTTTTGGGCCATCATCTCGTCCATGGGGCAAACCGTGTACAGCGGGTTTTCGTTGCCCACATTCCAGAGGTCTTCGCAGATTGTGACCGCCAGGCGTTTGCCGCGGTATTCGATGATCTCGAAGTGGTGGGAAGGTTCAAAATAGCGGTACTCGTCAAAAATATCGTAGGTAGGCAACAGCGTTTTGTGGCGGATATGCCGCACCTGGCCGTCTGCCAGAAAATAGGCCGAGTTGAAGAGGTCTTTGCCCTCCGGCAGCGGGTTGCGCGTGGGAGCGCCTACCAGGATGGCGAAACCCTGGGTGGCGGCGGCCAATTGGGTTATGGCGTCGTTGACCCGCCGGATAAAGTCGTCGAATTCCAGAAAGTCGCGGGGCGGGTAACCGCACACAGAGAGTTCGGGGAAAACAATCAATTCGGCGCCCTGGGACCGGGCTTCGGCCACCGCTTCGAGGATGCGGCTTACGTTGCCTTCAAAATTGCCGATATGGCTGTTGAGTTGCGCTATGGCTATTCGCATGTTGTGTTATTGTGCCTGCAAAGATACGAAGGTTTTTTGGGGACTGTGCGGCGATACGACTTAACGACGTTGGGACGGGGCGAAAACGTGCATTATTCTAAACTTTGCTGTAAATTGCATGTCTTAATGCATGAAAACGCGGTATGAGCCGACAAGAAACAAGATGGGAACAACGGTTGAGTAACTACAACAAAGCCCCGCTGCAGTTGGAGGATGCCGTAGTTTTGGCAAAAAAACGCGCCCTTTCAAACCTGGAGGAACAAGGCCTTATTCAGGCTTTTGAATTTACGCACGAACTGGCCTGGAAAGTGATGAAAGACTATTTTGAATACCAGGGTAATGCGAATATTGACGGCTCCAGAGATGCTACGCGAGAAGCTTTTCAAACAGGTCTCGTTATTGATGGAGAGGGTTGGATGGAGATGATCAAAAGCCGTAACAGTACATCGCAAACTTATAATGAAAAGACGGCTGCTGAAATTGCCCGGAAGGTGATTGACCATTATTTCATGTTGTTTAAATTGTTTCAAGCTACAATGGAAAACCGCCGAAAAAGCAATAACGGCGATTTATTACCATCAATATGACTAGCTACGGATTACCTTCAAATACTACGGAAGCCATTCGCCAGATTTTTTCCAGACACGAAAAAATCGACAAGGCTGTTTTGTATGGATCCCGCGCTAAAGGTAACTACAAAACAGGCTCCGATATTGACCTGACCTTGATCGGCACATCGCTTAATTTAAGCGAACTTTTCCAGATCGAAAACGAACTGGACGACCTGTTGCTACCCTACAAAATAGACCTTTCGATTTTTCACCAACTCGATAACCCGGATTTAATATCGCATATTTAGCGCAAGGGGGTGGTTTTTTATGAAAAACAAACTGCCGTGCCCTCATAATCAAATATGAATCGCATCATTTGGCTTATCCTTGGTTGCCTGTTTTTCGGCGGCGTCTCCTCCGCCCAGAGCATGATGTCCCTCAAAAAAAAAGGCATAACCCGCGCCGTCGTTGTCGGTATCTCTGAATACCAGGACGAAGGCATCAAAGACCTGCGCTACGCCCACCGCGATGCGGCTTTATTTGTAGATTTTTTGAAATCCAAACCGGGAGGGGGGATCACCGACCAGCAGTTAATACTGTTGGCCAATGAAGCGGCTACCATGGCCGCCGTCCAGTCGGCCCTGCAATGGCTATTGGACAATACCCGCAAAAACGACCAGGCCATCATTTATTTTGCCGGCCACGGCGATGTAGAAACAAAAGACCGCCAGGAAAAGGGCTACTTATTGGCTTATGACACGCCAAAAAACAACTACCGCCTCAATGCGATTGATCTGCAATACCTGAGTGAAGACATCATCTCCCGGCTTTCCGCCAAAGGCGCCAAGGTGATCGTCATAGCCGATGCCTGCCACTCCGGAACACTGGCCGGCGAAAAAATCGGCGGCAGAGAAGCCACAGCCAATGAACTCATGAAGCGTTTCGGAAACGAAATCCGCATCATGTCGTGCCAACCTTATGAGCTCTCGCTGGAAGGCCCCGAATTCGGAGGCGGCCGCGGCGTCTTTTCCTATTATCTGATCAACGGGCTTCAGGGCGGGCAGGCCGATCAAAACCGCGATCAGCAGGTGGACCTCTACGAACTGGGAAATTACCTGCAAGACCGTATTCGAACGGCTACTGACAAAAAACAGCACCCCGACATCTTCGGCGGCATAAAACAGGAATCCCTGTTTTGGATCGACGACGCCACGGCCGCCGAGCTAAAAGCCATCGAGCAAACGGAAATTTCGCGAAACCTGGAAGAACAGGTTCTCAAAAGGTTGGCTACCGACGTGGGTTACACCAACTACATCAAGTTTAACCAAGCCCTCGAAAAAGGTCGCCTGTTCTACCCGCCGCAAACCTCGGCAGTTTATTTTTTTGATGCCTTAAAAACCGATACTACCTTCCGGCTGCTGAGCGGTATCATCAATGAAAAACTGACAGTAGCGCTGCTCGATTCTGCACAACAGGCTATCAACGCCTATCTGAACACCGACCCCCTGGAATTGGCCCAGCGCGACCGCTTCGATAATAAATACGGCCGGTTTGCCCAATACCTCCGCAAGGCCGCCGATATTCTGGGCCCCGGCGATTCGCGTTATCGTCAAACCCTGGCTAAACAACACTATTTTGAGGGACTGTCGCTGCGTCTCGATGCCGAACGGCAAGGAGGCGACGATTCACTGTTCCAACTCGCTTTGCAGCACCAACAACAAGCCCTGGCACTTGAAGATCGCGCCGCATATATTTACAACGAACTGGGCCTGGTGCTGCGAGGACTCGGCAAATACGAACAAAGCATGGCGCAGTTTATTCAGGCCGTCGCTATTTCGCCCGCCTGGGCCCTGCCTTACAACAACCTGGGCATCTGTTACGAAGAACTGGACAGCCTGGACCTGGCAAGGCGCAATTTTGCGGCAGCCATAACACGTAAACCCGACCTGGCTTCCGCTTATACTAACATGGGCAACCTGTTTTTTACCCTCGAACTGGTCGACTCGGCGGAAATGATGTACCGCAAAGCCATTAAGCTTTACCCCGCCGATAAATCGAATTATTATTTCATGGGCTTGTTGCTCAGCGCGCTTGAGGGGCGGCAAGAAGAAGCCAAAACGTTTTATTTACAAGCCCTTCAACTCGACCAAAACTACCCGGAAGCCGCTTATGAATTGGGAGTTTATTATTATATTGAAGAGCAAGCCGACTCGGCGGAACTGCTTTTCCGCAAGGCAATTGCAAATGCCCCCGATTTTACCCAGGCTTATCTTTTGCTCGGCTTGCTTTATTTTGATAATAACCGGCAGGATGAAGCGGAATATATGTTTTTCGAAGCAATCAGAACCGACTCATTATTCGCGCCCGCCTATGAATGTCTGGTAACGATGTACCAGCAAACCTGGCACAAAGCCGTCAATTTATTGCAAACAGCCCCGCTGCTTAATGAAGAAAAAATCAACGTACTGTACCAGTCCGGCTTGTCTTTCTATCGAAATCAATCGCCCGAAGACGCGCTGCGCGCTTTTCAAACGGCCATACAACTCGATGCCGGCCAACCGCTGGGGTATTATGCACTGTGTACCTATTATACCTTGCAAGGTCGTTTTGACGACGCCCTGCTCTACCTGGAAAAGACTCTTGAAAAAGCGCAAGCTCGCAGCGAAGACTATTATGACCAAATTGTAGCCGACGAAAACCTGGACCCCCTTCGCCGTCACGATAAATTTGGGCAGCTGATGGCCAAATATTTTCCGCATTGATACAAATAATGGCTTTATTTACGTTGAATATTGCTACATTTATCACAACTTAACCCCTACATACTATGACAAAACACTTCCAACCGCTATTTCTCTCACTGCTATTCTCGGTTTCGGCAACTGTGCTTGCCGCGCAGAATAAGGGCACGCTTCACCTCATTACCTGTATTGATATTGTTAATGACGACATATCGCAGGGCTGCCGCAAAGACCATGAAAATGCCGGCGAACTTTTTAAAGTCGTCGCTCAAATGGGAGGCATGAATTATCGCCCCGTCAACCTGCATTTTGATAAAATCGAAGTCGAGTCGTATATCAACGATTTTCAGTGCGGCCCCAACGATGTCGTTGTTTTGCTCTATTCAGGTCACGGCTTCCGCTACGACAACGACGGCGACTTCTGGCCCTGGCCTTTTATGTATTTCTGCAACAGGGAGGAAATGGATATTTATTCCGAAACCTGTGAACTGGATCTGGAAGACCAATACGACGCCATTAAGGAAAAAAATCCGCGAATGTCTATCGTGATCGGCAATAGCTGCAACGAAGTACTGGATGACGAGCCGGCGCCTGCCAATGCGCCGGTGGCACTTGAAAATTCAGCTGAAGCAGGCCAAATGTTTAAGGGAGTGGAGTTGTTCACCCGGTTTCAAGGCCACATTATTGTTTCTGCTTCAGGCCCCGGGCAAAAAGCTTATACCACAGATGAAAACGGCGCCTATTTTATTGTTGAATTATTCAAATATATAGCCGAAGGGCTTGACGCCGAACAACCAACTTCCTGGCTGAACATCCTGGAGTATACGAAAAGCAGCGTCAACGATCGCAATCCAGACCAGACGCCCATGTTTAAAATCGAATAATTTAAAATCAATTAAATCCGGCTAATATGAAGATCCATGTCATGCTTCTTCTCCTGATGTGCCTTGTAATACAGGTAGATCTCAGCGCACAAACTACTGCCAGAGACTTGAAAAACAAGTTTACGAGTACCAGCTCGAATATGCAGCAAAACAAAAACAAGACAAAAAACAAAGGCCAGAGCCTGAGCGGCCATATACGTCCCGATAATATCGAATCTCCTGTGGTAAAACAGGCCTATGAAGATATTGAATCGGGCGATTTTACCGACGCTTATAACCAACTCGTCACTTTTTCTGATTTCGATGCCGATGCCGCGCTCGGCTTGGGCCTCGTTTATTACCAGGACGATCGCCTCGATGAAGCTATCGCGTCTCTGCAACGCTCGCTCGAACTCGACCCGCATCAAACGGTTGCGCTGTATGTGCTCGGATTGGCCTACGCCGAACAAGGCAATTACGACAAAGCCGAAGACGCCTTTATTGAGTTATTGGGTAAAGACCCCGAAGATACCGATGCCTGGTATGAACTTGGATTTCTGTATTACGATGCCGGCCTCACAGAAGATGCCGAGGCTTGCCTTGCTATTATACTTGAAATCGACCCGGAATATCCCTTTGCCAGTTACGAAGATTAAACGTTTGTCCGGAGCGAATATTCGGTTGTCAGTTGTGGGTCGGTTTATAGTACACTCTTATTAATAAACCCATAAACGCTTAAACTTATAAACCAACCCACAACCTACAACCTACCTATCCCCGCTGGAATAAAAACACGCCGTCTCTGCCAAATACCAGGATAATCCTTCCGGTTTCGCCGGCAAGTAATACCAGCAAGCGGTTTTCGCGCGCGCAAGCGCGTGCAAAATCAGCTTCCGGAAAGTTGGCATTGAGATAATCTGTCACCGAAGCGGGTAGCGCTTCATAATTCACCGGTTGACAGGCGCAGCGCGTTTCCTGGAACGGCGATACCTCTTCAATAAAATTGCCGGCGCTGTCGAATTTCAGCACAATACCCCGGCTAATGCCGACAAAATACTCGCCGTTGACCAGTTTGGCCCGCAAAATCTGATAGTTGGGATAATTGGCGGTCACATATTCGCCGATAGCTGCCGGTAAAGCTGCCGGACGAACCACCTGGCCCAGCTGAGCAAATGGCCGCACACAGGGCAAAAGCCATACCCGCAGCCGGCTCAATTCCTGCCAGCGACGAATAAACAGTGGGCGCCCTTCGATGGTAAAATACATCAGGTCGCCGCTGCCTAATTGCAGCTCGTAGCCTCGGCCTTCCGCAATATTGGCTTCTTCGATAAACGAGTCGAAAAATTGTTCGGTGGTAAAATTCGTAACAGCCACCGGCAATTCTACTACATCGATAGCCCTGAGGTCGTCGGCGCCCGCAATCTGCAAGATGAGTTCGTCATCAGTAATGGCGCTTTGGTCTTTGCTGGTGCAAGCGGCCAGGAAGGCCAGCGATAGCATGATGAGCATTTTTTTCATATGCAATAGTGGTTTTAATTTTTATTAACACGAATATTCTATTCCTATTGGTGCGCAATAACATGGAAAGTTGCCTGAATTTGAATTACAATTTAAAAACAACTCCTAATCCAATGGCTGCATGGCCGGCTAAAGAACTCCCATCCCTGTATACAGCCAATGGCGTGAGCGTACGATGTATCGAAGCGCTTAATGACAATTCAAAGGCTGGATGCGGCGCCCAACCCGCCGACGCCTCCAGCCAACCGCTTAGATGCCGGGCCGACGCCTTGCTACCCGAAGCTGCCGGCCGGCGTATGCGCCGCAAACTGAGGTCGTCCAAACGCGAAACGGCGCTTATGTTCGCATCCCGGCCTACAACCCAGTTGACGGCCAAACCGCAGCCAAACCTGGCAGACAAAGCTCTCCTCT
Organism: Saprospiraceae bacterium; assembly: GCA_036741235.1. GTDB lineage: Bacteria > Bacteroidota > Bacteroidia > Chitinophagales > Saprospiraceae > JABWBR01. The sequence goes on from DAINSQ010000017.1 coordinate 21,165, forward strand.
GCCCCAAACGATAGTTGACGCCCAATGGCGCTTGTAACATTTGCAACTGCTGCCAGTTATCAATGCGAACGGGCACAGCCCTGCCGGGCGCCACCGGCCTGTCGGCGCTCCTGAAAAAGTCGATTTCACAATCTATTTGGCCGTAACCCGAGGGTACGCTCAGCGCATAGGTGCTTTCAATGGTATTATCAGCCCCGGGCCGCTCTTGCTGTGGGTCGTACAGCACGCGAATAGTTGACGAGGTGTGCAAATCGAGCCGGTAAACCCCAAACCCGGCAAACCAGCGCCACCTGCCGCGGTCAATACCTGCGCGCAGCCCCCAATCACTATGCCGATGCAGCGTTTCCCGCCATTCGGTTTGCTCCGGCCCGGCGCTCGGCCCGGATAATAAATTGGCTTGCCAGGGGTAAACGCCCATGATACTTATCCACCCACGAATATTACTCGACCTGACAAGGGGAATGGCCGGGATATCATCATTGGCGGGCGCAAAAAGCCGGTTTTTTTCAGGCAAATCGAGCAGCGCCAAATCGGGGTGTTCAACGATCGTAGCAGATTGTTTTGTTTCATCAAATGATTGTGCGGGAAGTTGAGAAGGCAGCGCTGTTGCAGTTGCCTCCACTGGCGCCAATATCGGTTGGGGGCCGGCATTGGTTATAGCAGCCGGTTTATGGGGCGTTCTAATGAATGCAACACCTTCTATACAGTTATCAGCGACTACTGTTGCCGGGGCTGTTGCTGTTGCGATCGCCTTTTTTCCGGGGGCAGTAAGCGGATCGTTGCCTGGCAATTGCTCTGTGCGGAACCAGGCTAACAGGGCCAGTACGCCGATACCGGCGCCCAACCGCCACCAGAATACAACCCGCCGGCGTTTGCGCTGTAAAAGCGCATCGTTGATACCCGCCCAAACCTGCGCAGAGGGCGTATCCCAGCCGTCGGAGGGCTCGGGAGTTTGCTCGTTTGACGCTTTGATCCATTCTTCTGCTCTCATCTCTCAAGTTTTATCAACCAACCGGGAAGCAGCAAGCTTCCTAAGCATTTTTTTTGCTTTCAGCAATTGGGTTTTGGAAGTATTGACGCTAATGCCCAAACTGGCCGCAATGTCGGCGTGGGAATAATTTTCGAGAATATATAAATTGAGTACCGTGCGATAACCCGGCGGCAGTTGCTGCAACAACTGCGTCAATGCCTGGGCATCGAGGGGGAAAGGCGTTTGCTCGTCTTGTTCATAGGCTCCATCGGGAACCTCCCTGTCTATTACCACCAGTTTTTGTCGACGCAAATGCTGCAAGATCACGTTGAGTACCACACGCCTCAACCACGCGCCAAGGGCGCCGTCCCCTTTGTATTGATGCAAATCGGAAAATGCTTTGATAAACCCGTCCTGCAACCAATCTTCAGCTTCTTCCCTGTTGCCGGCATAGCGCAGGCATAGGCGAAACAGGGCTGTTTTGTACTTTTCGTACAACGCCCGCTGGGCTATCGCATTTCCTTTGCGACACCCCTGCAACAGATATTTATCGCCATGGTCCAATACTTGGTTTTATAGCCTGATTGGTGCTATACCAAGTTAAGAAGTTGCCTGAAGAAATTAAAAAAAGATTACGGCTGGATGAGGACTTTGAAAAGTCCCGTATGGCCGGCCATCCGCAATTGGATGAAATACAGGCCGGGATTCAGCTCGTCAACGGGAAAAGTATGTTTGAGCACCCCTCCTGTTTTGTTGATGCGTTTGGGCGATATAACAGGGCGCATACCGGCATCGAGCATGGTGATCTCTACTTCGCCTTCAAGCGGATTTTGCAGTGTAAAAGTTACATGAGCATGGGCGGGATTGGGAGCGATAGCGACTGTTGATTCGTTGATCATCTCGTCAACGCCGGAAACCAGCGTAGTGGCGGACGCCTCGTTGCTATAATCTGAGGTGTCCTGACCGACGGTAGCCCTGATGCGGTAGTAATATAAAGAGAAAGGCGACAAGCCGGTGTCGGTATAGTTAGTGACATTGGCGCCGACTGATGCCAGATATGAAAAATCAGCATTATTGCCTGCCGATCTTTCAATGACAAATGCCGTTTCGTTGCCGGCATTGTCGGTCCAAGTCAATTCAATCTCCGTATCGCCGGCGGCAGCGGCTTCGAGTTGCGTCGGTGCGGTTAGCGCCGCGCAATCATTGGTAATATACGCCGAAACGTTGTTTCTGATCGAGGGCAACATGGCATAAAGCGTAGTGCCCGGGCATTCGGTAGCGCAGCCGTCGCGGTGGCCGCTGATGCGATCGAGCACCAACCCCGAAGATGCGTGAAAAGCGCTGTCGAGCGGCAGTATATCCGCGTCGCAGCTTTTCCAGGCAAGCAGTGATTGTAGACTGCTGACGGCGTTGGAGGCAGGAGTTACCGATGTAAATGTGCCCAGCATACAAACGCCCATCGTACCGCCGTTGACGCCGCAGAAATGAGCGCCGAGAATATTGTCGCCGCGACCTTCATAAACTTGCCCGTTGGGGTCTATGAGCCAGTTGTAGCCAATATCCGACCAGCCGTTGCCATTAACGTGGAAATCCCAGATGGAGCGCACCACCGCGGCCCAATCGGCAGCCGTGTTGCTGCCCGCCGAATGGTGCACGATGAGGTGTTTAACAACCGTGCCGCTCGGACTTGGATTGGGAGGGCAGTTGCCGGCAGGGCACCATTGGTTGCGCGTCAAATAGGCAGGCTGGACACAAGGACACGCCCTGCTTTCTATCAGGCCTTCGGGCTGCGGGTCGATGTTTTCAGAAATGCCGGGATTGTAGAAATGGCATTCCAGTTCCTGCGCTCCGGCATTGGGGTTGGAGAGGCGTAGTTGAAAAAAACGGACTGCTGCATCGGCAAAAATTTGCTCGCTGATGATTTTATCGGGATTGTGCACATCCCTGACAAGCGGCTGCCAGTCGCCCCATCTTTGGCCATCGACAGAAAAGCGCGCCTCGGGTTGGGCCGAAGCCTCCTGCCACACAGCGAAAAAGGATAGAAAAGGGGCCGCCTCCACTAAAGGGACAGCGATGGACAAACTTGCGCTGCCTGCCTCAACGGGCAAGCGCAGCACCTCGCGATGGCCGGGATGCTGCGCTTGCAACAGTTGACAAAAACAGGCGAAAAAGACTATTAAAGCAGCCGTTTTTGACATATGATTATATCTTGTTAACCAACCTGTTGATCATATCTGCGCCCTGACGGTCGACAAGTTTTACTAAGTATGCGCCGCGCTGCAAATCGCGGATGTCGTACCACTGATCGGCGGCATAGTCAAACTGGCGTACCAGCTTGCCCGTCAGATCGTAAATCTGAACGCGAGCGGCGGCGTTGTTTTCCGATACAGTGAAAATGCCATTGCTTGGGTTGGGATAAACCTCAATAGCTTCCCAAACTACTTCATTAGTGCTTGTAGGCGTGGTATTGAAATAATACAACCCGGTAACCGTATTATTGGCATTGTTGATATCTGTTATCACCACCTCGATTATAGCCGTGCCGGCTACTCCATTCGGGTACACGTGTACATCCATGGTGCCTTCTTCCTGGGGGCCCAGCGTGAATTGTTCGGTAGCTACCGTAGGCAGATAACACTGATTTTTATCGCAAACCGCCACGCTCCAGCCCTCCGTCATTTGAACCACGCTTCTGTCCCAACGATAAGTTTTCACCTGCGGAAGCATATTTTTAGCCAGGCTATGGCCGATGCCTTCCACATCGTTGGGCATTACGTTGCTCACAATAACAGGATTGGGATTGATCGTGATCTGGGCGTTTAGGCCTATGCCGGCGACCAGTGCAATGACAACGAGTATATTTCTTTTCATAAGTTAAAAGCTTTTTGAATTTAAAGGCAAAAATAAAACAATCAACAAGTTCTAAAAAAAATCAGTCCCGCTGAATCAACAACGGGACTGATTGTGGTTTGTGTCGTGTAATAGACGAATATTAGTGGGTTACCACAAATTTTCTGCTCACGAGTTTTTCATCGCTTTGCAGCGTCACATAGTACAAGCCGTTGCTATATGCGGAAGCGTCAACGCGAACCGTGTGCTGGCCTGCATTGTGGTTGCCTGCAACAGCCGTAGTCATCTTCTGACCGAAGGCGTTGTATACGCTGATCTGCAGCGGCATAGCCTCGCTGAGATCGAATTGGATGATCAGTTCGTTGTTAACGGGGTTGGGGAAGACATTCAGCGCGCTCACCTCCGTCAATTCGGGAACAGATACGACTTCCTGGTAGCCGAATGGGCTGTTGGCATAGTCGGTGAACGTACCGCCTGAAACTACGATTGTGCCATTGGGTTCTTTCAGGCGATAGTAGCCTGCGCCGTACTGGCAGCAGATGCCGTCGCCCCAGTCGTCAACTACAACTACTTCGTAGCAAGCGTCGGCGGGCAGGGTTACCTGAGCGGTGTTGAGCGAGTTAGCGGCATAAGCGCCGGGGTTGCCGGCGGCTGCCACGCGGGCGCCGCCGCCGTTGGGGCCTACTACCGTATTACCGCCCGAAGCGATCACGTTGCCGAGGTCGTCCTTAATATACCAGAACGTTTCATAGGCGTATTGGTCGCACTTCACTTCCATCGTAAGGACTTGCTCGTTGGTTTCGTCCTGGCTGCGGAAGAAAGAAGTGGAGAATGAGTTGTCATCGCCAAACACATCGGTTTCGCCGTTGATTTGCGTAATCACAAAATCCACGTCGGAGTCATCGGTAAGCGTAATTTCATCGAGGGTAACCGTTGCATAGTTGCCCGTAGTGATGCTGCCGGTCCAGGTGTAAGTTTGTACTACCGAGCCGTTTACGCTTACTTCGATCACGGCGGAGGTGATTTCGTTAGCGCCTGCGTTTTGGATCAGGATCTCGGGGGCGTAGGTCAGTTCAAGACAGAAGATGCCCGATGCGCCGGTGTAAGTAACCAGGCGGGCGCTGTTGTTGATAGTAGAAGCGCCGGAAACCTCAAACGGGCGGGCGTCTTCAGCGCCGAATTCGCCGCCGGTGAACAGTGTTTCTCCTTCGTCGGTTACGAGGCTGAAGCTGCCGTTGCCATACTCGCAGCAGATGCCGTCGCCGTAGGCGTCGTAGATCTTGAATTCGAAGCAGCCGTCGGCGGGCAATAATACATCGTGGTTGTAAGTCGTATTGCCGCTATAGGCGCCGGGGGCTACATCGCCGGTAAAGATGCCGGGGTTGCCGCCGGAGGCAATTGCGTTGCCGCTGCCGTCGAGCAATTCCCAGTAGGTTTCAACGCCGTATTGGTCGGTTCTAACTTGTACCGTGGCGTAGTTGCGGTCGATTTCCGGGCCGAGGTCTACGTTGACCACCGTGGCGTCGTTGGAAGTATCTTCATCGGCAACGCCGTTGACAGAAGTCACGCGGATTTCAATTTCCGAGTTTTCAGTCAGCGTAACCGGGCTGAATTCTACGTCGGCGAAATAGTAGGTAGCCAGGTCGCCGGCATATTCAATCGTCTCTACCAGGTTGCCGTTGATGATCAGGTCGAGCGTGGCGGCAGTAAGGTTGGTAAGACCCAGGTTCTGGATTTTTGCAGAAGGAGCAAACGTAATTTGATCGCAGAAAGTACCGGTGAAGCCTTCGTATTTGAGGATACCGGCGTTGTTGTCGCCAAACTGGTACAAGCAATCGCCGTTGGCGGCGTAAAGCGCTGCGACGCCTACCTGACCAACTTCATTGATAATGCGGTTGGGGCAAACGTGGTAGATCGTCGGGAAATAAGAGATTTCGAGCAGATCGCCGATTGCAGCGTCATCAATGATAGGGAACGGCGTACCTTCCACCCAGTTGCCCTGTGAAGCTGCCGTTTGGCCCAACAGGTCGGCCATGCCGGTAGAGGGGTCGCCTTCGATCCAGAGCACCATCATTTCGTCGGTGCCGTTGGGGCCGTATTGGTTGTAAAGATCTTCGAGAGCGTGGGTGTTATGGTAGTTCCAGCACGGGCCGCACCACGTAGCTGATACGTCGATCACAACGGTTTTGCCCTGGTCGAGGAGGTCGTAAAGATTCCAGGTGTTGCCGTTGATATCCGTACCTGTAAAGTTGGGTGCGATGCTACCCGATGCTAACTGGGCATTTAGCTGCGCGCCGAAAAGCGCCAGAAAAGCAAATAGCGTAAAGATTTTTTTCATAATCGATAGCCTGTTTAAATGATATGGAAAAGTTTTTAAGTCGCAAAATGACTTTCTAAGTCGGCAAAGATAAACATTGTACTTATTCTGCTACAATGATATTTCGCATATATTGATGTATATCATCCGACATTTAATCATTTATATTATTCTTTTGTAAACATTTATTGAAAAGGCATAAGCATGACGCTCGTCAGGTAGGTGCAAATCGCTCTGCACCAATGCCCATTCGGCCCAGTTTACAACCGGAAAAAAGGCGTCGCCTTCAAACTGGTGGTGAACGATAGTGAGATACATGGTATCGGCGAGGTGAATGCTTTGCTGGAATACTTGCGCGCCGCCCAATATGAAGATCAGCGGTTCATCGGCCAGCAGGTCAATCGCTTCGGTTATGCTGTGAGCCTGTACGCATTTTTCACAAAGCGCCAGTTGCCGGCTTTTAGAGATAATGACATTTTTGTAATCAGAAACCAGCGCGTCGGCGGCTTCGTAGCTCTTTCGCCCCATAACAAACGGCGCGCCGGCGGTGGTGCGCCAGAAGTGCGCCCAATCGTCGGGTAAATGCCAGGGCAGCCGGTTTTGGAGGCCGATCACCCGATTTTCACTCATAGCCGCTATCAGGGCGATTTGCTTTTTCACTTGTTATTATTGGATTGATACGGGTATTGTGTTACAAAACACTTGCAATTTGCCTAATTTTGCGCAGTAATCAAATAATTGCTCATGAGCAGGCGGCGCTTAGAGACCGAACAAAAGGCTTTGGAGATTAACCTGGACCCCTCTATTTACGGCACTTTTGCTGAGATAGGCGCCGGACAGGAAGTGGCGCGGTATTTTTTTCAGGTAGGCGCCGCTGCAGGCACCATCGCCAAAACGATGTCGGCCTACGATAAGGTGTATTCCGATCATATCTATGGATCCGAGCCCAGTGGCCGCTATGTTTGCGAAAGCAGATTGTACAAAATGCTCGACCACGAATACGAGCTGATGTTTGCCCGCCTGCGCCACGAGCGCCCCGATACCAATTTTTTTGTCTTTGCCGATACGGTCTCGGCCCTGAACTACCAACGTACGATAAAAGGCAATGGCTGGATGGGCCTTCGTTTTCAGTTGCACCCCGGGAGCGACCCCAACGACCTGGTGCTCCATGTACGCCTGCTCGACAATGACAACCAACTCCAGCAACAAGCCATCGGCATTCTGGGTGTCAATCTGATATATGCCTGCTACCGCTATGCCAACGACCCCGAATTGATGATACAGTCGTTGCACGACGGATTGCGGGGCCGTGCCAGCATAGATATGGTGCGCCTCACCGGCCCTGATTTCGAATCGGTTGACAACCGGCTGCTCTGCCTTTGGCTGGTCAAACACGGCCTCTCCGACGTCGCTATGTTCGGCCCTGACCGCCGCTCTATGCATCCCTCTGAATCAATATATAAAAAAGATGCGCTGGTGGTGCGCGGCAGCTTCCGCCCCCCCACGCTGGTCAACCTCGATATGCTGCGTGCCAGTTTTCAGCAATTCAGGCAAGACCCCGAAGTTGACGCCTCAAAAAGTTGCCTGCTCACGGAAATTACCCTCGACAACCTGCGCGCAGAAGGCGATCTTGATGAAAAAGACTACCTCGACCGCGTGGAATTACTCAACGCACTGGGGCAAATGGTACTGATTACTAATTGCACTGCCCATCAAAAGCTGATCGCCTACCTGTCGGAGTTTAAAATCAACCGGCTCGGCATGGTCACCGGTGTACGCGAATTACTCGATCTGGTCAACGAAAAATACTACAACAATCGCGAAGGCAGCTTATTAGCGGCTTTTGGCGAGTTGTTTACGGCCAATGTGCGCTTTTATGTATACCCCGCTATGCAAGAGGGCAGCGACGAACTCATGACTGCCTGGCATATGCCCGTGCCCGAGGGGGTCAAGTTCATCTATCAACATCTGCTTGATAACCAACAAATTGTAGATGTATCCGGCTACAACCCCGATATTTTGCATATTTTTTCAAAGGAAGTACTGGCTATGCTCCAGCATGGCGAGACGGGCTGGGAAGCGATGGTACCTGCCAAAGTGGCAGCGCTGATCAAGGAAAAATGCCTGTTTGACTATCCTTCGGAACGAATGGAATTTGAATACTGACCATTTAATTTCAACCAATACTATGCGTTGTTTGTTAGGAATTATGCTGCTGGGAAGCCTGGGCTGCTCGCAACCCGCTGATCGCACATCAAAGCAGCCCTCAGATGCTTTGCCGGCCGCCTTGAAGGCGCCGGCGGCTGAACCGGTAGCCGAATCAACACTCCAGTTTGATACGGATTATCTGATGGGGCGCTTTGACCCGGCCAAACACCCCGATTTCACAGTTATAGCCCCGTCATTTGCCAGTCGCGAAGGTATGTTCCTGCGCAAAGATGCCTACGAGTCCTTCCAACGCATGCACGAGGCCGCCAAACGCGACGGCATCGACCTTCGCATTATTTCGGCAACCCGCAATTTCGAATACCAAAAAGGCATCTGGGATGCCAAATGGAACGGCCAAAGAAAAGTTGACGGACAGGATCTGTCAAAAACTATGCCCGACCCCAAAACCCGCGCCCTGAAAATTCTCGAATACAGCGCTATGCCTGGCGCTTCGCGTCACCATTGGGGTACCGATATAGACCTCAATTCGCTGGAAGACGAGCATTTTCTCACCGGAGAAGGCAAAAAAGTATACGGCTGGCTGGCAACCAATGCCCCGGCATTCGGCTTTTGTCAACCCTATTCCGCCGGGCGCCCCACCGGCTACCACGAAGAGAAATGGCACTGGTCGTATACGCCCGTCGCCAAAGCCCTTACCCAATTAGCCAAAGAAAAACTTCGCGATGATATGATCTCCGGCTTCGCCGGCGCAGAAGCTGCCCCGGCCATCCGGGTAGTTGATAATTATGTGCTGGGCATTAATCCGGATTGTAAATAAAAACCGTCGTCAGTTGTGGGTTGTCAGTTCTTTTGAAACCGATAATTGACAAACCGACAACTGATAACTGATAACCGACAACAGAGAACCGACATGGCTTACACCGAATCAACCATGCTGCCCCTGGGCACCAAGGCGCCCGGATTTTCGCTGCCTGACACGGTAAGCGGAAACACCGTATCGCTCGAGGATGTGAAATCAGACAAAGCGACCGTCGTGATGTTTTTGTGCAACCATTGCCCTTACGTGATACACGTGAATCCCGAAATCAGTCGTCTGGCCCGCGAATACCAGGCCAAAGGGGTAGGCTTTGTGGGCATCAGCTCTAATGATGTGGAAAAATACCCCGATGACGCGCCGGACAAAATGAAGATTACCGCAGCGCAGGCCGGCTATTCTTTCCCCTATCTGTACGATGAAACGCAGGAAGTAGCCAAAGCCTATGATGCGGCCTGTACGCCCGATTTTTATGTGTTTGACGGCGATCTAAGGCTGGCGTACCGGGGGCGCCTCGACCGCTCAAGGCCGGCCAACCAGGAACCCCTCGACGGCAGCGACCTGCGGGCCGCCCTCGACGCCGTGCTCGAAGGCCGGCCCGCAACCGATAAGCAATACCCCAGCGGGGGATGCAATATTAAATGGAAATGAGTATTTTACAGGCCAATAATGTCAACCGACTAGTATGAATCAGAACCGACGTATTCGCAATATTGCCATTGTGGGCATCCTCCTGCTGGCATTAGTCTTTATTTTATACCGAACCGGCGTGCTGGGCGGTTCATCGGAAGCCGAAAAAACCGCAGCGCCGGCCCCTGCCGGCGGGCCTATGGCGCAAGGCCCGGTACCTGTTAAAGCCAGGCTTATTACCAAAGGACAACTCGACGATTATATCATTGTCAACGGTTCTACCGCGCCCAACGAGGAAGTGACCATCAGCAGCGAAGTCCCCGGTAAAGTGGCCAAAATCCTGTTTAAAGAAGGCGCTGCCGTTCAAAAAGGAACGGCGCTGGTACAACTCGACGTAGCCGAACTACAGGCCGAGCGCAAACGCCTGGAAGTACAAAAAGACCTGAATACCAAAATTGCAGAACGCCTCAAAGCCTTATACGAACGGGAGGGGGTGAGCCTCCAGGAATACGAGGTCGCCAAAGCCGAAGTGGAAAAGGTAAAAGCCGAAATTGCCCTCAATGATGCGCAAATCGAAAAACGCACCATCCGGGCGCCTTTCAGCGGCAAACTGGGCCTCCGCCAAATCAGCGAAGGCAGCTACCTGTCGCCCGGCAGCCCCATTATCAGCCTGGTCAGCATTAATCCCATAGAACTTGAATTTTCAGTACCCGAACGCTATAGCCAGGCCGTCAAGCCGGGTACCCGCGTCAGGTTTAAACTCGACGGTGTAGCAGGCGATTTCAGCGCCGTTGTCGCCGCTGCCGAACCCATCATTGACGCCGCTACCCGCACTTATAAACTCAAAGCTACCGCCCCCAACGACCGCGGGCTTATCCTGCCCGGCGCCTTCGCCACCGTAACGGTTAGCCTCCAATCATATGCCGCCACTATCATGATCCCCACGGAAAGCGTAGTGCCCGAACTGGGCGGCAAAAAAGTGTTCGTGTATCGCAACGGCACAGCCCACCCCGTGGCCATAGAAACAGGCTTGCGCCAGGATGCCGATATTCAGGTGATAAGCGGCCTTAATGAAGGCGATACCCTGATTACTTCGGGCGTACTGCAAATCAAGCCTGGGGCGCCAGTTACTATTACCTCTTTGCAATAAATCCAGTAGCGCATGAGCAGCTTATCATCCACCAGTATACAACGCCCCGTACTAGCCACCGTGATGGCCATCGCTATTGTGCTGTTTGGCTTTATCGGACTCAGTTTCCTCGGTATTCGCGAGTATCCCAGTGTGGATCCGCCCATCGTGACGGTTTCGACTTCTTATGTCGGCGCAAACGCCAATATCGTTGAATCTCAGATCACCGAGATCGTTGAAGAGTCGGTTAACGGCATCGAGGGTATCCGCTCTATTACTTCCGTGAGCCGCGACGGCCGCAGTACGGTAACGGTAGAATTCAACCTGGAACGCGATATCGAAGCTGCCGCCAACGACGTGCGCGACAAAGTATCGCAGGTGGTGGGTCAATTGCCCGTTGATGCCGACCCGCCCGTAGTAGCCAAAGCCGACGCCGACTCGCAGCCCATCGTTTTTATCAATATCCGGAGCGATCAGCGTTCACTGCTCGAACTCAGCGATATTGCTGAAAACAACTTCAAAGAACGCCTGCAAACCATCAACGGCGTCAGCGAGATTCGCATTTGGGGGCAAAAGAAATACGCTATGCGCCTTTGGATAGACCCCAAGAAACTGGCGGCCTACCAACTCACCTCGCTTGACGTGCGCAATGCGCTGCAACGCGAAAATATCGAACTGCCCTCCGGCAGCGTAGAGGGCAATACTACCGAATTGACCGTACGCACACTGGGCCGTTTGTCTAGTCCGGAAGAATTCAACAACCTCATTGTCAAATCGGAAAACGGCAATATTGTCCGCTTCCGCGATATCGGCTTTGCCGAACTGGGCCCCGAAAACCTGCGCACCATCCTCAAACGCGACGGCGTGCCGATGGTGGGCAATGCCATCACCCCCCAACCCGGCTCTAACCACATCGAAATTGCCGACGAGGTATACCGCCGGCTCGAACAAATCAAAAAAGACCTGCCCGCCGATATCCAGGTGGGTATCGGCTTCGATACGACCGAATACATCCGCGCCTCTATCAAAGAAGTGGAAGAAACAATACTGATGGCCTTTGTGCTGGTAGTGCTGATTATCTTTTTGTTTTTGCGCGACTGGCGCAGTACGTTGATCCCTTCGCTGGCTATCCCTATTTCACTTATCGGCGCATTTTTTATAATGTATGCAGCCGGCTTTTCGATCAACGTATTAACGCTGCTTGGCATCGTATTGTCTATCGGTATTGTGGTAGATGACGCCATTGTGGTGCTCGAAAATATTTATGCCAAAATAGAAAAAGGCATGACGCCCATGCAGGCGGCACTAACAGGGTCAAAAGAGATCTTTTTTGCCGTACTGGCTACAACGGTCGCATTGGTGTGCGTTTTCCTGCCTGTGATTTTCCTCCAGGGGCTTACCGGGCGTCTTTTCCGCGAATTTGGCGTGGTCATCGCCGGCGCCGTCATTATCTCGGCTTTTGTAGCCTTGTCGCTCACACCCATGCTCTCTTCGCGTATTCTCAAGCAGCGCGAAGAACACCCCTGGTTTTACAGGGTTACAGAGCCGTTTTTTGTTTGGTTGACCAATGCCTACTCCTGGTCGCTCGACCGTTTTCTTCGCGTGCGCTGGATGGCTATTGTCATTATGATCGTCGCCGGTTATCTCATTTATTCGGTTGGGACCGGTTTGTCTTCCGAACTGGCGCCGCTGGAGGACCGGGCCAGGCTGCGGGGCATTGCAACGGCGCCTGAAGGCTCCACTTTTGAATATATGGAGGCCTACATGGACGACCTGGTGGAGTTGGTACAAAAAGAAGTACCCGAGCTCGAAGGCCTCATCTCTGTTACTTCTCCTGGTTTCGGCGCTTCTTCTTCGGTAAATACCGGCTTTCTGAATATTATTCTCACAAAAGCCGACCAGCGGGAGCGCTCCCAGAAAGAAATTCTCGGCGCGCTTTCGCCCAAAGTAATGAATATGACTGCCGGCCGCACCATCATCACGCAGTTGCCCACCATCGGCGACCAGCGCGGCGGCCTGCCGGTGCAATTCGTTATACAAGCTCCCAATTTCGACAAACTCAAAGAAGCCGTCCCGGCATTCCTGGGCGCCGCCCGCCAGGATTCTACCTTTACGTTTGTAGATGTGGACCTCAAATTCAACAAACCGGAAATTCGCATCGATATCGACAGGCAAAAGGCGCAGGATTTGGGCGTTTCCGTACTCGATATCGCTCAAACCCTGCAATTGGGGCTTAGCGGGCAGCGTTTCGGCTATTTCCTGCTTAACGGGCAGCAATACCAGGTGATCGGCCAGATACAACGGGGCGACCGCAACAAACCCATTGATGTGCGCTCGCTTTATGTGCGCAACCGCGACGGCCGCATGGTGCAGCTCGACAACGTGATTACGCTGGTAGAGCAAACTACGCCGCCGCAACTCTATCGCTTTAACCGTTTTGTTTCCGCTACCATCTCAGCGGGGCTGGCCGACGGCAAAACCATCAGCGACGGTATCGAAGCCATGGAAGCCATTGCCGATAAAGTGCTGGACGACAGCTATCAAACCGCCCTCACCGGCGAATCCAAAAACTTTGCAGAAAGTTCTTCCAGTCTGCTCTTCGCCTTTTTGCTGGCCATCACACTGATCTATCTTGTATTGGCAGCCCAGTTTGAAAGCTTTATCGATCCCCTGATCATTATGTTTACCGTGCCTTTGGCATTGCTCGGCGCGCTGCTCTCGCTTTGGTATTTTGAGGAAACGCTCAATATTTTTAGCGAAATCGGTATCATTATGTTGGTGGGATTGGTGGCCAAAAACGGTATCCTCATTGTTGAATTCGCCAACCAGCGAAAAGAACAGGGCCTCGATAAACTGGCGGCGATCAAGGATGCCTCTGCTTCGCGCTTGCGTCCTATTCTGATGACCAGCCTGTCGACCATTCTAGGTACTCTGCCCATCGCACTGGCGTTGGGCGCAGGCGCCGAAAGCCGCGTATCGATGGGTATTGCAGTCATCGGCGGGCTTATTTTTTCTTCGATTTTGACGCTTTACGTCGTTCCGGCAATTTATACCTATTTGTCCGGCAAATCGGCTAATGTTCATGAGTTGGAAGAAGTAGAAGCTGAAAAAGTTGATGCAGTTTGAGGAAAGATTGTTAATAATCCGGGGCCGGGTGGTATTAATCATAAAACTAAATAACCCAATTTATGCAAAACCTTTCATTCCCGCTTGATTTCTCCTTCAAGATATCGACCCTTGCCAATGATTTTACCGCCAAAGACTCCAAAGGACAAACCGTAGCTTATGTGCGGCAAAAACTACTGAAGCTCATTGACGAAATAACGGTGTACAACAATGAGACCAAGTCAATTGTACAGTACACTATCAAGGCCAACAAGTGGATTGATTTTTCGGCCACCTATACTTTTTCCAATAAAATGGGAAAAGAAATCGGTCGCATCGCCCGCAAAGGCTGGGCTTCGATATGGAAAGCGCACTACGAGATTTTTGATGAAAATCAAAAGCCGGACCTGATCGTCAGGGAAGAAAACGGCTGGATTAAACTCGCCGATGCGTTGTTTAGCGAAATTCCGATAGTCGGTATATTGACAGGTTATGTTTTTAACCCAACCTACATCGTAACAAGGCCCGACGGCACGGAAGTCGTCCGCTTGAAAAAAGAGCCTTCTTTCTGGGGGCGTCGTTTTTCAGTCAACAAACTCAACGAGTTTGAAGAAGGAGAAGAAGAACGCATACTGCTCGGACTGATGATGATGATCCTGCTCGAAAGACGCAGAGGATAATATTTTTATTTTACCTTTGACGGGCGTTTCCCCAACCGCATTTTCGGTAGAGGAAACGCTTTTTTTATCCCAACATTTAATCAAACAGGTATCAACGTACCAACCCGTTTGCATGAAAAAGCGACTATCCAATTTTTACAAAAAGCTGCGTTTCCAGCTTAGCGCAAGCAACAACTTTTTATTTATTGCTTTTTACAAATATTTTTACAAGCCAAAAAAAGGATCGCTGGCCCATATCTTGAGCGAGTATTCAAAAAGTTGTAAGGGTAAATTTTATCCAAATAGGCGCCAACGATGGAATCACCCACGACCCCATCCACAAATTCATCAAACGCGACAACTGGCAAGGCGTGCTGTTGGAACCGCAGAAACAGGTTTATGACCAGTTTCTCTCCAAAATTTATCGGAAAAACAAAGGCATCATTACATTAAATGCCGCCCTGGGCGAATCCGACGGTTTTCTGAATCTCTACAAAATCGGGTTTAGCAATTCACGCTGGGCAACCGGACTGGCTACTTTCGACAGGTCTGTGCTTGAAAAAGCATTCGCATCCGGCCACGTTGCCAAAAATGCCGCCAAAGAAAATATTGCCGTGCCTGACAATCCTGATGAGCAAATTGCAGTGGAAAAAGTTCCCCTGATCAGTACAAAAACGTTGTTGTCTACCTACAATATCAAGCATATAGACTTATTGCAAATTGATACAGAAGGGTTTGATTATGAAATTATTAAGCTGTTTGATATTCCCACAACGCGACCCGGCCTGATTGTATTTGAAAACAGCCATTTGCCGGAAAAAACGCTGGCGGAGGCCGTTGCCTTTTTGCAGGCGAATCATTATGAAACGACTACATCCGGCGCCAATACAGTGGCGAGGCTATTGATTGATTAATCATCAAAGCGTCAAAAATCCAGCACCAAATAAGGCGCCAGCCGGGCAAACAACTCCTCGCTATACCAGCCCAACTCGCGTGTTTTTCTAACTACCTCGCTGTGATGCCGGCTTTTATAGGCATAATTCTGCATTGCCTCATTGCTTTCCCACCAGCTAAAAGTAGCTTGCTGGATGATGGGCAGCTCGCCGATGCCGATGGCGTAGCGCAATCCTTCGCGACCGATCACCGACCTACTCACTGGCGGCACATAACGCCAGAAATGCCAGAGGTGGCGGCGGGCAATAGTGGCGCGGGTAATGACGCAAACGGGGTCGGCGGGGCCGGCCACGGCGTTGACAACAAAAGGCGATTGCCCCTCCCAACTGCCGTGAACTGTTGCCGTGCGCATGAAAAACGTCCGGCAGCCCGTACTAACCTTTTTACATTCGACAAACAACTCCCCGCCTGCCATAAACTCCCGGGCCGCCGCTTCGTCGCGCCATACTCCCAGAAGCGCATAAACGCCAAAATTGGGCAAAATACTGAAGCCGTTGCCGCCGCCGCTACCCAGCATTTTGCCGAATTGAAGCCCGTCGACGTCTTTTAGCATCCCAGGAGAAAGTCCCATGAGTTGCAGCGCCCGCCAGCGTCGGCGGAGGCCTTTGAAACTGAAAATACTCATGGTAACTACTTGTGGGTTATCGGTTTTTGTATTTGACATGAATGTATTGATAGGTCTGCTGTTGCAACAAACCAATACCGCAAATGTTGGAGCCCGCAAGCTTCATTTTAAGGAATTAAAAATATTTTCCCGCTCAAATATGTTCCCAAAACCCCTTTTGCGCGTTATTTTCGTTGTTTCTAATGCCATAAGTGATCGAAATATATGATAAAAGCACTGATAACCCTCCTGCTGATGAGCGGCGCGGCCGTTGCCTGGTCGCAAAGTATCGAAGAGTTGGAACAGCAGCTCAGTCAGGCGGAGAGTAGTAAAGATAAGATGCACCTGGCGCTCAAACTGGCCGATGCCTATTTGCGCTCGGATGCCGGCAAAGCGCTGGAATACGGCAAACAATCGCACAACTTCGCCACCCAACTCAAAAACGACGGAATGGCCGCCCGTTCGGCCTTCGTAGTAGCGCTGGCCTACGAACGCAAAAACGACGACCGCAATGTGGAAGTGTGGATGAAAAGCGCCCAGTCTTTTGCTATGAAAGCCGGCGACTCCGATCTTATCTTTAAAAGTATTGACCGGCGTAGCCGCCTCGCCGAAAAAGCGCGCAACTACCGCCGCGCCTACGAAATCAACCAGGAAGCGTTTAAGTTTTTTAGCGGAAAAGGAACGAGTATCACCGATCTGGAAAGCAAATACGAAACCCAAAAACTCCAAATAGAAAAAGAGAAAAAGGAACTGGAAAAAGAACGCGACAAATTGGCCTTCGAGGTGGCCAACCTGGAAGTGGAACGCGATCAGTTGAGCACCGATAAGTCCTCGCTGGAACAAAGGCAGGAGCAACTGGTGCGCGAAAAAAGACAGGTAGAACAAGAAATTTCAAATAAAGAAGAAAAACTGGCTGAAGTCGCCACCGAAAAAGAAAAAGCGGAAGAGATCATCAAAAAGAAAGAAGAGGAAGTAAAAGATCTGACCCGTGAAGCGCTGGAATCCCGCACTGTGCAAGCAGAAACGAAAGTAGAACTCCAGAAGGCCCAAATCGAAGCCGAGCGAAACCGCAACCTGCGAAACCTGACGGTCTTTGCTTCGGGTTTTATTCTGGTTCTCGCCCTGCTCTTCTACGGCCGCTTCCGCTCCAAGCAAAAAGCCAATAAAGAACTCGCCAAGAAAAACTCAATCATCGAAACGGAGCGCAAACGTTCAGAAGAGTTGCTGCTCAATATCCTGCCCGCGCCTATCGCCGGCGAACTCAAGGAATTCGGCAAGGCCCGCGCCCACCGCTACGAGGAAGTTACCGTGCTGTTTTCCGATTTCAGAAACTTTACCGCTATCGCCGAAAAACTCTCTCCCGAGGAACTGGTGGAAGAACTCGACAAGTGTTTCAAGGGTTTTGACTTTATTATCTCGCAATACGAGGATATCGAGAAGATCAAAACCATCGGCGACGCCTATATGTGCGCTTCCGGCCTTTCTGATAAACTCACTTACCCCGATAATATCGTGCGCGCAGCGCTGGAAATGCAAGATTTCCTCAACGAGCAAAAACAAGAGCGTATCCGCCTTGGCAAACCCTATTTCGAAGCGCGCATCGGCATTCATACCGGTCCGGCAGTGGCCGGCGTGGTAGGCGTGAAAAAATTTGCCTACGATATCTGGGGCGATACCGTCAATATCGCTTCCCGTATGGAAATCCATTGCGAACCGGGACGCGTGAATATCTCCGAGGTGACTTACAACAAAGTCAGCTACAAATTTGATTGCGAATACCGCGGCAAGGTGGAAGCCAAAAACAAAGGCGCCATCGATATGTATTATGTAATCAAAGAGCGCGTAGCAGCGGCCGTGTGAAACTCATAACGGGCTGAAGTTGTTGTATACTATTATTCAACCGCAACTACACAAGTGGATTTCCAACTCGTTTCGCATTTTCAACCGACAGGCGATCAACCACTGGCTATCGAGCAGTTGACCCAGGGTATCCGCAACGGCGAAAAAGCCCAGGTGCTGCTGGGCGTCACCGGGTCGGGTAAAACCTTTACCATCGCCAACGTCATCGCTCAACTCAACAGGCCGACGCTGGTCCTGACCCATAATAAAACGCTCACCGCTCAACTCTACGGCGAATTCCGGGAGTTCTTTCCCGATAATGCCGTCGAGTATTTCGTATCGTATTACGACTATTACCAACCCGAAGCTTATATTTCGGTTACAGACACCTTTATCGAAAAAGACCTCTCGATCAACGAAGAAATCGACAAGCTGCGCCTGCGCGCTACCTCGTCGCTGCTCTCCGGGCGGCGCGATATTATCATCGTGGCTTCGGTGTCCTGTATTTACGGCATGGGCAACCCCGAAGACTACAAGACGGGAATCATACGCATTCACAAGGGCCAAACCCTGTCGCGCAACGGCTTCCTTTACAGCCTCGTCGACAGCCTATACTCGCGCACCGAAACCGATTTTAAACGCGCTACTTTCCGGGTGCGGGGCGATACCGTTGATATTAATTTGCCTTATGTAGACTACGGCTACCGCGTGACTTTCTTCGGCGATGAGATCGAAAGTATTGAAAGCCTGGAGGTGGAAAGCGGTAAACGTATCGCCGCCATGGACAATGCGGCCATCTTCCCCGCCAACCTCTATATTGCCCCCCGGGAACGCCTCCACCAGATTATCCGTGAAATTGAAGACGAATTATACCAGCAGGAAAAATATTTTGAACGCGAGAGCAAGTACATCGAAGCCAAACGCATTCGCGAACGCACCAATTTCGACCTCGAAATGCTCAAAGAGCTGGGCTATTGCTCCGGCGTGGAAAACTACTCGCGTTTTTTTGACGGGCGCATCGCCGGTACCCGGCCTTTCTGCCTGCTCGATTATTTTCCAGATGATTACCTGATGGTGGTGGATGAAAGCCACGTGACCATCCCTCAAATCAGAGGTATGTATGGCGGCGACCGCTCGCGTAAGCTCAACCTCATCAATTTCGGCTTCCGCCTGCCCTCCGCCATGGACAACCGCCCGCTCAACTTCTCGGAATTTGAAGGGCTTGTCAATCAGATTGTTTATGTCAGCGCTACCCCCGGCGATTATGAGCTGGAGCAAACTGACGGCGTGATTGTGGAACAACTCATTCGCCCTACCGGCTTGCTCGACCCGCCCATCGAGGTGCGGCCCAGCATTAACCAGATCGACGACTTGCTGGAGGAAGTTAGCGAGCGTATCAAGATAGGCGAACGCGTTTTGGTGACCACCCTCACCAAACGAATGGCGGAAGAGCTGAGTAAATACCTTAGTAAACTCAACATCAAGGTACGCTACATCCACTCGGAAGTAGATACCATGGAAAGGGTGGAAATCCTGCGCGACCTGCGCCTCGGCGGTTTTGACGTGCTGGTAGGCGTCAACCTGCTGCGCGAAGGCCTCGACTTGCCAGAGGTATCGCTGGTGGCTATCCTTGACGCCGACAAAGAGGGCTTTTTGCGCAACGCCCGCTCGCTCACTCAAACGGCGGGCCGCGCAGCCCGCAACGCCAACGGACTCGTCATTTTCTATGCCGACTCCATCACTGATTCCATGCGCAGAACAATCGACGAAACCAACCGCCGCCGTGAAATTCAGATGGCCTACAACGAAGCCAACGGCATCACCCCGCAGACCGTCTTCAAAAGCAGGGAGGAAATCCTCAATTCAAAATCTATCCTCGATATCCGCGGCGGCAGACAGGCCCAGGCTTATATCGAACCCGAATCGCCCAGCATCGCCGCCGACCCCGTGGTGGGCTATATGTCGCGCGATCAATTGGAAAAACTGATCTCGGAAACAGAAAAGAAAATGAAAGCGGCTGCCAAAGACCTCGACTTTATCTCTGCCGCCCAGCACCGCGACGAACTCTTTGCGCTGCGCAAGCGACTGGGCGAGTTGGTTTAATGCCCGCTTGTTTTGACCGCCAATCTTTTGCATTTTTGCATCAAAATGTTATCAACCATGAAAATTGGAGCAACCCTGATCTTTTTCCTCGCTTTTAGCCTCGGCGTTTTTGCCCAGGGTATCGACTTTTTCCACGGCACCTGGCAGGAAGCCCTCGAAGCAGCTAAAAAACAAGACCGGATCATATTCGTTGACGCCTACGCCGTGTGGTGCGGCCCCTGCAAACGCATGGCCAACGATGTTTTTACCAATGAACGGGTTGGCGAGTTTTACAACGCCAACTTCGTCAATGTCAAACTCGATATGGAACGCGGCGAAGGCCTCGAATTCCGTAAAAAATACCCCGTTTCGGCTTTCCCAACCCTGTTTTATATCGACTACAACGGCGAAGTAGTCACACAAATGCGCGGCGCCCAGGACGTCAACGGCTTCATCAACCTAGGCCAACAAGCCCTCGGCAAGATTGACCGCAGCAAGGGCTACGCCGCCGAATACGAAAAAGGCAGCCGCGACCCCGAACTTATGATCAATTATGTGCGCGCTCTCAATAAAGCAGGCAAACCCAGCAACAAAATCGCTAACGACTACCTGCGATCACAGAAAGACCTCACCACTGAGCAAAACCTGCGCTTCATTCAGGTAGCCGCTGCAGAAGCCGACTCCCGGGCCTTTGACTTGCTCATAGAACACCGCGCAAAAATCGCCGCCCTTACTTCAGAAGACGCTGTTAATGAACAAATTAAAAGCGCCTGCGAAAAAACGGTAGTAAAAGCGGCTGAATTCCAAAATCGCGAATTGCTGGCCGAAGCGCAAATGAAAATGAAAAAACACTACCCCGCCGCCGCCGAGCTATTTTTTGCGAAAAGCGAAATGGACTATGCCATGGCCCAACGCGACGCTAAAACCTACACCGCGGCTGTGAAAGAATACCTGAAAAAAACCGATAAAAACCGCATAGCCGAGCAATACCGCCTGGCCAATACTATCGCCAGTACGTTCCGCGATGACCACAAGGCAATGAAAGTTGCCGAAGACCTGGCCCACGACGCCGCAAAAGACGGCGGCACTTACGAACACTATTTCGCTTACGCGAATATTCTGTTTATGAACGAAAAAAATAATGAGGCTTTGAAAGCAGCTAACAAAGCCCTCGAACTGGCCAAAGCCAAAAACCCCTCAGCCGTGCGCATGGTCGAATCGCTGATCGAACGAATTCAAGGATAATTTGATTTATCATCCCACTCATTAATGACGTTTTTCATGAAAAAATCTTATGCTACGCTGTCTATGCTGCTCTTCTGCGGCGCGCTACTGGCGCAAGGCGGCATCAAATTCAACGAAGGCCAATGGAACGATCTGCTGGCCAAAGCCAAAGCGCAAAACGCACTCATTTTTGTAGATGCCTATACCACCTGGTGCGGCCCCTGCAAAATGATGGCCAGCCAGGTATTTACACAAAAGGAAGTAGGCGATTTTTACAACGCAAAGTTTATTAACGCCAAAATCGACATGGAAAAGGGCGAAGGCATCGAGCTGGCCCAGCGTTATTCCGTTATGGCATACCCGACTTTCCTGTATGTCGACGGCGACGGCAATATCGCCCACCGCGCCGTAGGATATCAGGAAGCTGAAGATTTCATCTCACTGGGCAAAACGGCCCTCGATCCCGAAAAACGCCTCGGCGGACTCATCAACCGCTACAATACCGGCAACCGCGACCCGCAGTTCCTCTACGACCTCGCCATGGCCCGCTATAACGCCATGGACGGCGGCCACATGGCAGTGGCGGAGGAATACCTGGCCACCCAATCCGACTGGAATACGCCCCAGAATATGGAGCTGATATACTACATCGTCGATAATCCCGATTCCAAACTGTTTGAATATATGGTGCAAAATCGCGCTCAATTTGAAGAGATGTTTGGACAGGATGCGATCGTCGACCGCGTGCAGCAACTCATTATGCAAAAGGCTTTCGCCAATGGCAATGAAGGCGAATCAGCATTGACAGAGGTGGATAAAATGTACGCCAAAGTTTATCCCGAACAAGCCGCCCGCCTTAGCGCCAATTTCCGCATGAGCTATTACAATATGCTCGGCGATGTGAATAATTACGCCAAATCCGCCGTCAATTACCTCGATAAGTATCCCTCCGACGACTTCAACGAACTTAATAATATCGCCTGGACTTTCTACGAGAGCATCCAGGATAAGGATATGCTCAAAAAAGCCCTCGGCTGGGCCCAACGCTCGGTTGAACTCAATAGCCAGTATTTCAATAACGATACCCTGGCCGCCCTGTATTTCAAACTCGGCGAAAAGAAGAAGGGCAAAAAGGCCGCTCAAAAGGCAATCGATATCGCCAAGAAAAATGGCGAAGACTATAGCGGCACTACCCAGTTGCTGGAGCAGTGGAATGTAAATTAAAGGGTTATGAAGGGTTATGAGGGGTTATGAAAGGTTATGAGGGGTTATGAAGGGTTATTTTTTTTCCTCATAACCTCTCATCACCCCTCATCCCCCCTCATAACCCCTCATCCCCCCTCATAACCCCTCATAACCCCTCA
>DAINSQ010000018.1:0-6411 GCA_036741235.1 Saprospiraceae bacterium
CTGCCGATAACACCGCAGCAACTGAAACGACTGCGCCCACCGAAGCTGAAATGGGTAAACGGGGCGAGTATCTCTCCAACATCCTGGGTTGTGACGACTGTCATACGCCCAAAAAGATGACGCCGCAGGGCCCCGTGCCCGACCTGGAGCGCCGCTTTATGGGGCACCCCGCCGATGAGCCGTTTGCTGCCGCCGACAAAAAAGAGATGATCCAGTCGCAGTTTGTCGCTGTATTCAGCCCGGGTATGACCGCCGCCGCAGGCCCCTGGGGCGTATCCTATGCCGCCAATATCACCCCCGACGACACCGGTATCGGCGCCTGGACGGAAGCGCAGTTTATAAAGGCTATCCGCGAAGGCAAAAGCAAAGGCATGGACAATACCCGCCCAATATTGCCGCCGATGCCCTGGCCTAGCTACAAGAATATGACCGATGAAGACCTCAAGGCGCTTTTCGCCTATTTGAAAACGGTGAAGCCGATCAATAACGCGGTTCCGAATCCTCAATCCCTGTAAAAGACACGGATTTGAGGGTGGGAGTGTGAGAGGGAGAGAGGGAGAGATGCCATTTGTTCCCACCCTCCCACTCTCCCACTCTCCCACCCTCAAATCCCTTTAAAAGATACGGATTTGAGGGTGGGAGTGTGAGAGGGAGAGAGGGAGAGATGCCATTTGTTCCCACCCTCCCACCCTCCCACTCTCCCACCCTCCTAAACTTTGTCATCAACAATGAGAAACCTTCTCCTCAACCTTGCCGTCAGCCTCGACGGTTACATCGAAGATCGCAACGGCGGTTTTGATTGGTGTTTTACCGATCAGGATTACGGTATGGGCGAATTCTTTCAACGTATTGATGCCGTATTTTACGGCAGAAAGTCGTTTGAACTGGTACAATCGATGGGCGATGAAGCCGGTATTCCGGCGCTCCAGGCATATGTTTTTTCAAATACGCTCAATGAGGCGCCACCAAATACTATTCTGGTGAGAGGCGACAACCTGGTCGACGAAGTGGGACGAATCAAGGCCCTACCTGGCAAAGATATCTGGTTATTTGGCGGCGCCGGGCTCATAGAATCGCTACTGCCTATGGGCCTTGTCGACGAGTTGTCGCTGGCAGTACATCCGATACTGCTGGGAGGCGGTACGCCGTTGTTTCCCCAATTTGACAATCGTATACCACTTAAGTTATTGAGTGCCCAGGTATATGATTCGGGCTTGGTGATGATGAGGTATGAGGTGACGGGGTAACTGGGGGCATATCTTCGCCGTGCATCAAATTTTGGCGGGCAATTATTAACTTGCCGTCAAATTTCAACCTCATGCGAACTTATCGTCATCTTTGGATACTGCTTGTCGTAGCAGTTTTGAGTGCTTGCCAAACGGCCCGCAAGGCTGCCCAGCCAATAGAATTTACCATTCTGCAATACAACGACGTTTATGAAATAGCCCCCCTGGAGGGCGGCAAATCGGGGGGATTGGCCCGGGTGGCTACCGTCGAAAAGGAGTTGCTTCGCGAAAACCCCAATACTATCTCTATTTTAGCCGGCGATTTCCTAAGCCCTTCGGTATTGGCCAACCTCAAAATGTCCAACGGCGAACGCATCTCGGGGCTGCAAATGGTAGAAACCCTGAACGCCGCCGGACTTGACTACGCCACCTTCGGCAATCACGAATTTGACCTCAAGGATCCCGGGGTGCTTCAAAACCGCATCAACCAGAGCAAATTCAAATACATCACCTGCAATGCCATGCGCAAGGCGGGCGATCAGATCAAACCTTTTCAGCAGCAAATTGACGGCCAACTGCGCGACGTGCCCAAATACGTCGTTCATGAGTTCAGCAATGCCGCCGGCGCTAAAGTGCGCGTGGGACTCACCGGCGTCGTTTTGCCTTTTAACAAACAAGAATACGTGTCGTACGCACCCGTAACGGCATCCATAAAACAAGCCCTCGCCGACTTGCAATCGCAGGCCGATGTAAATGTTGCTATTACCCACCTCGCCATCGACCAGGATAAAGAGTTGGCGGCAGAAGTGCCCGGCTTCGCCCTGTTTATCGGCGGCCACGACCACACCAACATGAAATATCAGGTGGGAAATACAGCGATCACCAAAGCCGACGCCAACGTCAAAACAGTTTACATCCACCGCTTTACCTATTATCCCAAAACCAAAAAAACGGTACTCAACTCGACACTCAAAAAAATTGACGATACCATTGCCGATGACCCCGCTACAAAGGCAGTAGTGGAAAAGTGGCAAAGCGACGCCTTCAAAATCATGGAAGAACAGGGGTACAAACCCCAGCGGAAAGTGATGGAAGCCAGGACAAAACTGGAATGCACCGAATACAAAGTGCGTTCGCAGCAAACCAACATGGGCGCCCTGACCCTCCAGGGCTTTGAAACGGTGATCCCCGGCGCCGATGCCTACCTGCTCAACAGCGGTTCGATGCGCCTCGACGACGACATCGTGGGCACACTCACCGAATACGATATTTTGCGCACCTTTCCTTTCGGCGGCCCGGTCGCTACCATGCAATTGCCCGGCGAAACGCTAGCCCGCGTATTGCAGGCCGGCCTCGTAACGAATGTTACCGAAGGCGGTTATATGCAAGTACGTCACATAGAACAACGCGACGGCCAGTGGTGGATCAAAGGAGAGGTACTGAAAAATGAAAAAATCTATACAATCGTACTTCCCGATTTTGTGGCTGCCGGAAAAGAGGCCAATCTTGGCTTTTTGAAAGATTTTGCTTCTTCGCAAAAGCCAAATTTTAACGTCAATAATGCGACGGTGCGCAATGATATCCGGGATATCGCCATCTATTACATGGGTCAATTGGGAACATACTGATAACTTAGCGTCCGTTTTGTTATCTTTGCCCCCGATTCATGGAACACTGGGAACAAGACTTTGAATGGGTACAGCTACGGCATCGCCTGAAGGAACGCTTCAACAGGGATGCCCTGCCTGATTTGAATGCCGTGTTATTCCTCATCGGTATTCAGGAGCTGGGCTTTGTAAAAAACGCATTTACAAAAGAAGAAAAACAAGACCTGATGCACATTGCCGTCTGCCGCCTGCTCAGCGACGAGGGATACTATGAGTTTATCGGCCGCGATGCCGACGGCTGGCCCCATTGGCGCGCTATACGACCTTTTAGCACAAAGGGCTTGGAAGATCAGGAACAGTTTTTAATTGCAAAAATTATAGCCTATTTCAAAACTGAAGTAGAGGGACTTTGACTACGCCAAATCAATTAAAACACAGCATATGACCAGACTTTCTACCCTGGCAATCGCCGTAATCGCCCTTAGTTTTGCTGTTGCCGCCTGTCAAACCGATGACCATACCTACGCGCTTATCGAAACGGAATTTGGCAACATGAAGGTGATGTTGTACAACACCACGCCTAAACACCGCGACAATTTTATCAAACTCGCAACAGAAGGTTACTACGATAGCCTGCTTTTTCACCGCGTTATCAACGGCTTTATGATCCAGGGAGGCGACCCCGATTCGCGCAATGCTACCCCCGGCCAAATGCTGGGTATGGGCGGCCCCGAATACAAAATCGACCCGGAAATCGGCGCACCTCACCTGCGAGGCGCCCTGGCTGCCGCCCGCGACAACAACCCGCTGAAGCAATCTTCAGGGTCGCAGTTTTATATTGTGCAAGGCCAGGTAGTAAATGACGATTACCTGAATTCCATCGAACAACAAAAAGGCATTAAATATTCGCCCGAACAACGCAAGCTATATAAAGAAGAAGGCGGAGCGCCTTTCCTCGACAACGATTATACCGTCTTTGGAGAGGTGGTGGAAGGTATTGAAGTCATCAACAAAATTACTGCCCTGCCCACCGATGCCAATGATCGCCCACAACAGGATATCAGGATGAAAATCAAGATTTTGAACTGATGTTGTTTGGTTGTAGGTTGTAAGTTATAGGTTAGATAAACCTACAACCTACAACCTACAACTTACAACTTACAACCTACACGCTGATGAAATATTGTAAAATACTACCCATCATTGCAATCGCAGTCCTGTTTGGCGCCTGTTCGCGGCCGATAGCCCAGTTTACGCACTCGGGCGGCAATAAAGCGCCTTCGCTGGTTCAATTTACCAACAAATCGGAAAAAGCCGAAACCTTCGAATGGGATTTCGGGGATGGCAATACGTCGAAAGAAGCTTCTCCGACGCACCGCTATATGTCATCGGGCAACTATACGGTGAAGCTCAAGGCGATGAAAGACAACAAGGTGCGCGTCAAAGAACACCGCCTGTTCATAGAACCGCCAAGCCGTTGTCTGGTAGACATCGAAACCGAGTTTGGCCACATGTTGGTCGAATTATACGATGTGACGCCCAAACACCAGGAAAATTTCATCAAGCTGGTTGACCAGGGCTTCTACGATAGCCTGATGTTCCATCGCGTGATTGAAGGTTTTATGATTCAAGGCGGCGATCCCGACTCCAAGCGCGCCAAACCCGGCCAGCAATTGGGCGTGGGAGGCCCCGGCTATACTATTCCCGCCGAGTTTGTAGATACGCTGGTGCATATCAAAGGCGCATTGGCCGCCGCTCGCCAAGGCGACCAGGTGAACCCGCAGAAGCGTTCCTCCGGCTCGCAGTTTTACATCGTACAGGGCCGCCCGCTTACCGCCGCCCAACTCGACCTGTTGGAAGCGCAAAAAAATATTCGCTACAGCACTGCACAAAGAGAGATATACCTTAAATCGGGCGGAACACCCTTCCTCGATAAGGAGTACACCGTTTTTGGCAGGATAGTAGAAGGGCTGGATGTACTCGACCAGATCGCCGCATCCAAAGTCGACTCATTTGACCGCCCCAAAAAGGACGTGCGAATGAAAATGAAAGTGATCAGATAAACACATACTATGGAGCATCACATCGTTTTGGGGATTGATATTGGAGGTTCGGGAATTAAAGGATCGCTTGTTGACATCCGCACGGGGGAAATGCAGGGCGAACGCCTGCGATTGGCCACGCCGCAACCCGCTACTCCCGAAGCCGTAGCCGATACCTTTGCCCAACTGGTGGAGATGCACCAATGGAAGGGACTGGTAGGCTGCGGTTTTCCGGCTATTGTAAAAAATAATGTAGCGCTCACTGCTGCTAATGTTGATAAAAGCTGGGTCGGCGTCAATATCGCCGACGCCCTGCAACGCAGTTCAGGCTGCCAGGTGGTGGCCGTCAACGACGCCGATGCCGCCGGCATGGCCATTATGCGCTATGGCATCGGCAAAGGAGAATTAGGCGTAGTATTGATTGTGACCATCGGCACAGGTATTGGTTCGGCGCTGTTTTACAATAGCCAATTGGTGCCCAATACAGAGCTGGGGCATGTGATTTTGCACAATATGCCTGCTGAACACTACGCCGCCGACTCGGTGCGAAAGCGCCAGGAATTGTCGTGGGAAGATTGGGGCGCCCGGCTCAGCGAATACCTGCGCCACCTGGAGCGCATCATGTCGCCCGACCTGTTTATTCTGGGCGGCGGGGTGAGCAAGCAATTTGAAGAATACGCCGCTTTTATCAAAGTGGATACGCCGGTAAAAGCCGCGCGCCTGCAAAATAACGCCGGAGCTATAGGCGCCGCCTATTATGCCTGGCAACAAACGCAGTTGTTATGAACCCATCGCCGCTGATTAGCGCCGCCGATTTGATGGCCCATCTGGATGATCCCAATTGGCTGGTTGTAGATTGCCGCTTTTCGCTGGCAGATACGGAGCGGGGTCGCCGCGAATATAGCCGTTCGCACATTCCCGGCGCTGTTTATGCCCATATAGACGAAGACCTCTCCTCGCCGGTCGTACCCGGCGTCACGGGGCGCCATCCGCTACCCGACCCGATAGCCCTGGCCGTCCAACTCAGCAATTGGGGGGCGAACTCCGATACAATGATTATAGCCTACGACGACGCGGGCGGCGCTCACGCTTCCCGCCTCTGGTGGCTACTGGGCTGGCTGGGCCACGATCTCGCCGCCGTACTCGACGGCGGCTGGCAGGCCTGGCAGGCCGCGGGCTACCCCGAAACGGACACTGTGCCGCAACGCAGCCAAAGGGTGTTCCAACCCCATCCACGCTCCGAACGCTTAGTGAACGCCGATTTTGTAAAGGCCAATAACCACAATTCCGACTATATTATCGCCGACTCCCGCGACCCACAGCGCTACGCCGGCCTCAACGAAACCATCGACCCCGTTGCCGGCCATATTCCCGGCGCGGTGAACGTCCCCTATATGGCCAACCTCCAGCCTGATGGCCACTTCCAGAACCCCGATATACTGCGGCAACGCTTTGAAAAACTGCTGGACGGAAAAGACGGCGAGCATACGGTTTTTTACTGCGGATCGGGCGTCACCGCCTGCCACAATATACTGG
>DAINSQ010000018.1:6421-43141 GCA_036741235.1 Saprospiraceae bacterium
AGAGGGGGAGAATTTAATAATACAGAGAGACGATGATTAGACATTTGCCAAACGCCATCACTTTATTCAACCTCTTCTGCGGTTGTTGTGCCGTAGTGAGCATACTCGGGGGTGACTTACTGACGGGAGTGGGGTGGCTTGCGGCGGGAGCGGTGGCCGATTTTGCCGACGGGGCGGCAGCGCGGGCGCTCAAAGTGCAATCGCCCTTGGGCGTACAACTCGATTCGCTGGCGGATATGGTATCTTTTGGCGTTGCGCCGGGGGCAATACTTTTCATGATGCTCAGCCAGGTTTTTATGCCCGGCGGACCGGCCTGGCAGGCTTTTCCGGGGCAGGCAGCGGTATTCGAGGCGCCTCCGTGGCAGGCATATCCCGGTTTTGTTTTGACGGTTTTTTCAGGGCTTCGCCTGGCCAAATTCAATATTGATACCAGGCAGACAAAGCATTTCCTCGGTTTGCCCACACCGGCTTGCACCATTTTGGCGGCGGGATTGGCGCTTGCCGCGCACTTCGATAGCTTCGGGCTCGGCGGCGTATTGCTCCAGCCGTGGCTCTTATATGTGCTGATTGCCTTATTGAGCGGCTTGCTGGTATCCGAAATACCCATGTTCAGCCTTAAAATCAGTCCGCTGCGCTGGAAAGGCAACGAGATAAAGCTTATTTTTGCAGCGGTAAGCCTGTTGCTGTTTTTCGTCCTGGGATGGGCGGCGCCGGCGGCGGTCATACTGCTTTACATACTCGTCAACATTATTATTTACTTCACATCCGGAAAGACAACCGCATGAACTTCCTAGCTGAAATAAACATTATGCCGCACAAAGAACTGCTGGACCCGCAGGGCAGAGCGGTGGCCAATAACATGAAAAACATCGATCTGACCGGGATTTCCGATATCCGCATCGGCAAGCACATCGTCATGCAGTTGGAAGCCGGATCGGAGGCGGAAGCCAGAGAAAAGGTAGAAACCGCTTGCCGCAAATTGCTGGCCAACCTCATCATGGAGACCTTCCACTATGAGGTAAAAGCCCTCTAAGGCGCTGTGCGATGCTGTACCTGGTACCAACGCCCATCGGCAACCTCGAAGACATAACCCTTCGGGCCATTCGGATACTCAAAGAAGTTGATCTGGTATTAGCCGAAGACACGCGCACTTCCAAAAAATTACTCACCCACTACGGCATTGCTACGCCCTTGCGATCGTATCATGCGCACAATGAACACGCTACGGTGACTTCGTTGGCAGCGCAATTGCAAGGCGGCGCCAACATGGCGTTGGTCACTGATGCCGGCACGCCGGGCATCTCCGATCCCGGTTTTTTGCTGGTGCGCGCCTGCGTGCAGTCGGGCGTGCGGGTGGAGTGCCTGCCGGGCGCCACGGCTTTTGTACCTGCCCTGGCGGCCTCGGGTTTGCCCTGCGACCGCTTTCATTTCGAAGGGTTTTTGCCGCACAAAAAGGGCCGGCAGACCAGGCTGCAATACCTGGCGTCGTTGCCGAATACCTTTGTACTATACGAGTCGCCCAACCGGCTTGTCAAATGCCTGGAACAACTCATTGAACACTGCGGCCCTGAACGCCCCGCCTGCGTAGCACGCGAGTTGAGTAAATTGCACGAAGACCTCCGTACCGATACGCTTGAAGCCATTTTGCACTACTACCGGCAGAAAGATGCGGTGAAAGGAGAGGTGGTTATTGTGGTGGGGGGGAAGTGATCTAATATGGTTATTTAGTTTTATCGCCGTTTTATTACCTTCTTTGTCACGGATTGTCCGGCCTTTGTCAGGCGGATGAAATATACCCCATCATCCAGTCTGCTGATGTCTATGCGGGATTCTGAGCTGTCAGGCATGGCGTGCATCAATTGCCCATGCACATTATATACCTCTATTCTGTCCCATTTATCTATGCTTTCACTTTGTATATTAATCCAAGAAAAAGTGGGATTGGGATACAGGGTCACGGCCTTGTTCGGTATGATGGGAAACGAAGTGCTTACCGGGCTGCAAAACAGCGTGTCCAGACAACCGTCTTTGCTGACCTTGATGAGCCAGCCCCAGTCTTTGGGCTCAGGCTCGTAGGTGCGGCTGTAACCGCATACTATCAGGCTGCCACTTGGCAGTTCCACTGCATCATAATAGTAGTTGGTGGAGCCGGTTTCGTAACTCCAAAACGCCGTGTCCACCCGGCTCCAGAGTTGATCGCCCTGACTGTCCAAGCGCACCATCCAGCCGGAAAAGGAATTGTACCACATCGGTACAGGTGGGATGGGATAGTGGACAGGTTTTAATCCAATCGTTAACCAACCTCCATCGGTGAGTTGAATTGCTTTTGTAAAATAATTTATAGGAAAATCAGCCACTCCAAACGTATCATCCCGAATTATATTGAAGTTTTCATCCCGAATAATAAATTTAGGTTGTTTTGATATTTCATTGTATGTTGCATTATACCAGCCTCTTGCGCTTGTGTATGCCCAATTACCGTCTGGCGTCCTGAAGATGCTGCCTGCTCCCAACTCCTCCAATGAAGGCTGGCTCTCCCATTGCCATTTGATGTTGCCGAGGCTGTCGATGGCGAATATCTTGCTTGTGTTTTTCACTTGCGGCAAGGGAGTGCCTTGCACTGCAGTAGTTGTTGCACCAATGACATATTCGTTTTCATTCAGAACTAATACATTATTAAATAAGGTTCGCCTGTTGGGTGTCGTGATTTTTTTTCCCCATATTTTGTTGCCTTGGAAATCTGTTTTCATTATGAAAATATTCAAAACAGAACTGGAAGCATCTGTCTTTTCCCCCAATATCAATAGGCCATCTCCCAATACTTTCACTTCTTCGTAAAAATCAACCACAGAGGCCGGGTCATCGTATTCTTTCAGGAAAACCGGTGCCCCGGAATTATCAAACCTCGCCAAATACCCGTTTCTTCTGTAAAAAAACTGCCCCACCCCCACATACCCGCTCCCATCACCCAGTTTTGCAAGGCTATTGGGATACGCCACCGTGAAATCATCGCTCAAACTGTCATTGTAGATATGGTAATCAATCAAATTGCCGCTCGTGTCAAAACGGGCGAGGAGCATGCCTGCAGCAAATTGCCCTTCCTCCAAGACTACGCCATACACCACCAATGTATCTCCTGACAACTCCATGCTTTGAAACCCTGCCGCCCGTTCCCCGAGGTCATAAGCGCGGCTAAAGCCCGGCTGGGCAGGGGCTGTGTACTCGATGAGCGCCGATATAAGCATCAATAAATATCTCATGGCAAAAAGCATAAATGCCCGTCCGGCCGCACAGGGCGACCGGACGGGTAGGTAACAAAAAAACTCACTTATTCAGGATGATCTTGCCGCTCCTCAGCACTTTGCCGTCGGCGGTCAGGTGATAGAAATACACCCCGGACGGATGGGCGCCGGTCTGCCAAATGTACGAGCCGGCCTGCGCCAGCCCGGACTGTGCGTGAACCTGCCTCCCGTTCACGTCAAAGATGCGCAAGGCAGCCTCTTTCACTCCTTCCGGCAGGGAAACCGAGAAGTTCACCAGGTCCCTTGCCGGGTTGGGGCTTGCCCGCACCCATTCAGGCTGATGCGCCATGTCGGGCGAGCCGCCCACTTCCATGGAGCGCTCCTCGATGCTGCCCCCGTCCTTGATATATTCGGCAGGGAAATGCCCGCCGTAAAGCGTCAGGATGCTCTTGGCCCAGCCCTCCGCATAGCCGTCCGCATCGAGGTAGCCGTTTATGGATTGGAGCGAAGCCCCGTCGAGCGAGTAAAAGGGCTTGCCGTCCAAGACATTGACAATGGACTTGTAATTATCCATGTCCGTTTGGCTCTCACCCGTCAACTGGTACGTTGTTATGGCAGCATTGGGTTTTGCTATGGCTGCCGTGGCATTGCCCATGCCCAACAGTTCGTCGGCCAGCCAAAGGTCGCCTTCGAGGCTGCCCATGTTGCTTATCCAGGTGCGCAGGGTGTCGGCGCTGAACCCGGCGGTGTCGTATAATTCATGGATGGCAACCATGTACGCTGCCTCGTCCATCGCCCGCTGGTAATAAGCCATCTGGCGGGCTTTTTCCTCCGTGGGGTTGAGGGCGTAATCGGCTTTGACCAACAGGTAGGCGTTGCGTTTCCCGTAAAAATCGGTTTTGACAATGTCAATTTCTCCTTCCGTTCGGCACGGCGGCTCGCTGCATTGCGAAGTGACGCTAAACCCGGCATCGTTGGCAAATATGCCGTAGCCCCAGTCGGCTAGGCTGCTTCCCTGTATCGCCCTGATATTGATGTAGGAACAATCGTATAACCTGATCCCATTTACCCCCGTCATGTGTACGAATGAATGGAACGGCTGGCTGTGCGGGTAATCGTCATTGGTCAGGAAACTGGTGCTCGTGAACGAGCCGACGTAGTTGCGTGGCTGCCCCTGCTGACCCGTCGGGAGGGAGAAGGGCCAAAAGTTCTGATATGGCGCAAACTCCACCCCAATCGGGCAGTTCTTGATGGTTGCCCCTATGCAACTAATTTGCCCGCCTGTGCCATTAGAGGTACGGACAATATGTGTATATATTCGAATGTAGTATGGACCGTCAACATTGGATATGTTTTCCAATCCTCCAGGAACAATACCTGTCGAGCCGTTGCCAGGTGTTGTAAAACAAATATCGTATTGGGAATAGAGATTCGAACAGACAAGTAATGCAATTAGTAGTAACAAGAAAGACCTGTTCAATGAATTTAGTTTAGCTTTCATAAAAGGGTTTGTATTAGAAAATGAAAAAAGTTATGTAGCTTTTAGCTGGATTTGCGCCAGAGCTGAAGTCATACACAAAATAAGGCGGTGAGAAGTATATAAATTTATGCCTTGCGTTCAAGAAAATCAAGTACAGATAATTATGCAACAACTACAAAACGTCCCGACGCTCGCAGACATTCGCGCCACCCACGCGGCAATCGCGTCGTTCATACACCGCACGCCTGTGCTGACTTGTTCTACCATCAACAACATGACGGGGGCGGAATTGTATTTTAAGTGTGAAAACTTCCAGAAAGTGGGCGCCTTCAAAATGCGGGGCGCGGCCAGTGCGGCCTTGAGGCTCAGCGCCGAGCAGGCGGCGCGGGGACTTGCCACTCACTCTTCGGGCAACCATGCGCAGGCAGTAGCCCGGGCGGCCCAACAGTTGGGCGTGCCGGCGTATATCGTCATGCCCTCCAATGCGCCGGCTATCAAGCAGGCAGCCACGCGGGGCTACGGCGCCGAGATCACCTTCTGCGCGCCCACCGTGGAAGCGCGGGAAACCACGCTGCAGGAAGTCGTAGCGCGCACCGGCGCCACCTTCATCCACCCATACAACGACTACAACGTCATTGCCGGGCAGGCCACGGCCGCCCTGGAATTGCTGGAAGACACCGCCTCCCGGCCCCTGCACATCGTGATGTCGCCGGTAGGCGGCGGCGGATTGATGAGCGGTACCGCCCTTTCGACGCGGTATTTGGCCCCCGGCGCACAAGTCTTCGGCGCCGAACCCCAGGCCGTCGACGACGCCTGGCGATCGCTACATAGCGGCGCTATCGTTACCAATACGACCACCCAAACCATTGCTGACGGCCTCCGCACTAACCTGGGCGAAAAAACTTTTGATATTATCCGCCGGCATGTCGACGAGATCTATACGGTTTCCGAACAAGCTATCATTGATGCTATGCGCCTGGTATGGGAACGCATGAAAATCATCATTGAACCCTCCTGTGCTGTGCCGCTGGCGGCAGTATTCACTTATCCCGATGTGTTTAAAGGCAAACGGGTGGGCATTATTCTGACCGGCGGCAATGTGGACCTGGACGAGCTGCCGTGGGGAGGGTAATTAACAAAAAAACAGATTGGTTAAACATTGGTTAAACCAGGCAGTCTTTCATCGATGGACGTCACAATATAAAAATCTGATTATTAGTTTATAATAAAATAATTAACGCATCTTTAACGCCCCAAAAGCGCAACGCCGGGGGCGGCGCGAAGTCTAAAGGGTAGAAAATGTCGTAAATTTGAAAGCGCAACCAAACACATTGCATCACCAAATAAATTCAATTGATATGAACTTCTCACAGTTTTGGAAAAAAGGATTGGCTGCCTTGTTTGTAGTGATGTCTTTTGCCTGGACGGCCGGTGCGCAGCGTATTGCCTGCGTAGATGTCAATAAAATTCTGGAAAGCATTCAGGAATACAAAGACGCGCAGGACGAACTCGACCGCCAGGCCAACAAATGGCGGCAGGAAATTGCACAGGAATACGATGTTATTAAGGGTATGTACAACCGTTATCAGGCAGAACAAGTCCTTTTAAGTGATGAAGCGCGCCGCCAGCGCGAAGAAGAGATTACGAACAAGGAAAAAGAAGTGCGCGACATGCAGAAGGCCAAATTCGGCCCGGAAGGCGATTTGTTCAAGCGCAGGCAGGAATTGGTGCGGCCCATTCAGGACAAAGTGTACTCCGCCATAGAAGATTATGCCAGCGAGCGGGGTTTTGACTTTATTTTTGATAAAGGCGGATCGGCAGGCATCATTTTCAGCAGCGCGCAATACGACAAAACCTCGGAGGTTTTGGAAAGATTAAAAAAGAAATAACGCCGCTGAGCCTTAAAAGCTGTATCTTTGCCGGCGTTTTTACGTCAAAACCATAAAAACTAAACACATTGAAGATGATTTCATTCCTCAAGTTCGGCAGTGCGCTGGTCTTGGTATTGGGCCTCGCGATAAACCTCGGCGCCCAGAAATTCGGTTATATCAATTCAGCGGCTATCCTGTCGGAAATGCCTGAAGTTAAACAGGCTGACGCCAACCTCGAGGCGCTTCAGAAGCAATTGCAGAAGAAAGGCCAGGGTATGGTAGAATTGCTGCAGAAAGATTACACCGAAATTCAGGCCAAAGTTGAGCGGGGTGAATTATCGCCCAAGCAGCAGGAAGAAGAAGCGGCCAAACTCAAGAAGCGCGAAGAGGAAATCGCCAAGTTTGAGCAGGAAATGGTTAAACAACTGCAAGACAAACGCACGGAGTTGTTACAGCCCATTTACGACAAAGTAAACAAGGCCATCAGCGACGTGGCAAAAGAAAACGGCTTCCAATTTGTATTCGACCAGGGCGTATTGCTCTATTCCGAACAAACACTGGATGTGGGCCCCATGGTAAAAGCCAAGCTGGGTATCAATCCCTAAACACTGCTTTGGCGCCCGGTGCTCCTATCGGCATTTTTGACTCTGGCATTGGCGGCATTACGGTCGCCAATGCCATTGTTGGTTTATTGCCCGGCGAAACGCTCTGCTATTTCGGCGATACCGCCCATGTGCCTTACGGGGGCAAGTCAGCCGATACCATCACCCGCTACTCCCTTGATATTACCGCTTTTCTGCTCGATCAGGGCTGTAAGGCAATCGTAGTAGCCTGCAATACCGCATCAGCGGCTGCTTTGCCCACGCTTCGCCATACCTGGCCTGCCGTGCCGATCATCGGCATGGAGCCCGCTGTGAAACCGGCCGCTACTGCTACTCGCTCGGGTGTAGTAGGGGTACTGGCTACCCGCGGCACTTTTTCGAGCGAGCGCTACGCCAGCCTGATGGAGCGTTACGCCCACGGGGTTGTGATACTTGAAAATCCCTGTGTAGGCCTCGTCGAATTAATTGAAGCAGGTCTGGTCGACGACCCGGCCACCGAGAGCTTCTTGCAACAGATATTGACCCCCATGATAGAGCAGGGCGCCGATACGTTTGTGCTGGGCTGTACCCATTATCCGCTGGTACGGCCGCTCATTGAACGCATCGTTCCGCCTGGCGCCGCCATCATTGATCCCGCCCCCGCCGTAGCCCGTCAGCTCCAACGCCGCCTTCAACAACTCGATTTGTTGAACGACCAGCGCTCCGGCACTCATCAAATGTATGTCTCCGGCGACCTCCAGTCTTTTAAAATAATGGCTGAACGCTTTTTTTGCGGCTCTTTTCTGCTGGAACAGCATTTGTTTCATTAACTTTAGGATTCAAGAATAATCGGAACATGACTTTAAAAGAAGCTATTCAGCAAGTTCTTACTATTGAGGAGCTTGTCGAGTTCGATGACGTTGTTCAGGCAATTCGCCGGCTCTGTCCCAACAAAAAGTCGACAAAAGCGCTCATCAAGGAGGTTGAGAATTTCATAAAGGAAGAAGGCATCATTAATATTAAAGTCAGTTCATCGCGTGAACGGATCGTTCATCGCCGTCAATTGTTCAGGAAAAGCCGGTTTCGCATACACCCCCACGAACTGGAATTGGAAAAAAAGTGCATGATCATCGGCCACCGGCTGCTCCCCTTTGTCAATCCGACGGAGGATCCTGAATCGCTGGTCTTTCTGGACGATGAAGACAAGGCGATCCCGGTGCGGACTATCACCCTGGATCCGGAAGAAGCCTATCAATTTATGATGTTGTTGCCGCCCTATTGCCATGATCAATATTACCAAACCCCCAAAAAGGGGAGGCAACTCAGTTTGTTAGCCCTCGACTTGTCGAAATGGCTAAAAGTCAACCCTACCAGCAGCGACAAAGACATGTGGATGATAACGCCGATCGACTACGATGCGGGCCGGTTCAGGCTTTCGCGGCTCTCTTCCAGGCAAATTGCCGAACAAAAACTGCTCATCAATCGACATGACGACCTTTTGAAACGCGCGCTGCTGGATATAATCGAAGCCGATATAGCGCCTGTCCCCATAGATTTGGTCGCCTTTTGGGCATTTGCCAATATAGCTGATGATACGGTGGTACAAAATCCCGGCTCGCCTGTCGGGCCTTTTATTACAGGATCGCAGGATTGGCAAATCGCTTTTGAGGGCACTTTCCATTATCTTCAGTCGCATAACTTTATAGAACAATTGCTTGAAAAAGCGCAGGAGGCCAGTAATCATTTCGACCCCCGCAAGATGGGGAAATCGAAAACTGTGCAAGGAATTCTGGCTGAACTGGGCTCTTCCTACAGCGAATCTTTTGTTGCTGCCAAGTTATTAATGCAAAAACAAGATTACGGTTATTTTGTCCTTTCAGAAATCTATGACATACTATTTTCCTTCGAAGGACAAGGATTTTACAATGCCAGACAAGAAAGGAACTTTGGAAAAGCTATTGTGGAATTGGGAGAAGCGGTGTATGCAAAATGGGAAAAAACGAATTTGTCACTGCCATCCAGGAAGCTGCTTCAAACAATCCTGGAGTTAAAACAAGAGATAGTAGACATGCTTTGGGAATTGGGCGCATGGGATGAAGAAGACCAGCTGGAGGTGCTGCCTGCCCTGCTACAATACCGCCCCATTGAAAATGTGATTGATTCAATCATGGAAAATATTGTCTGGGG
Source organism: Saprospiraceae bacterium (assembly GCA_036741235.1). Taxonomy (GTDB): domain Bacteria; phylum Bacteroidota; class Bacteroidia; order Chitinophagales; family Saprospiraceae; genus JABWBR01. The sequence goes on from DAINSQ010000018.1 coordinate 15,783, forward strand.
AGAACAGCCGCCCCCCCGGGATATCCAGTTAATCACAGAACAAATGCAAATATTAAGCGCTGAATTTATGGCGTTCAAGGAGAGTATGTTTGGAGAAGATTAAATCGCAAACTGTATATATTTAATTGTTTTTTTCGCTTCCAGGTGCTGTTTTTCGTAGTAGGTTTTTAGTTCAAGGGCCTTTACAGGTAATTCGCCGGCATAAATATCGCTGCTGTGGAATTTGATGTCGGCGCCGGGATATGCTGCCAGCGTCTCCAGCGTAAAATCGTACAATTGTACTTCGTCGGTTTTGAGGTGAATGAGGGCGCCGGGTTGAAGTATTTTGCGATAGCGATCGAGAAATGCCGCTGAGGTTAGTCGCCGATTGGCCTTGCTATTGCGCAGGAAGGGATCGGGGAAAGTGATCCATATTTCGCTGACTTCGCGCGGCGCAAAAAAACATTCGATGTGTTCGATGCGCGCGCGCAAAAAGGCAGCATTGGCAATGTCATGTTCGAGCGCTCTGGATGCGCCTTTCCAAATGCGCGCGCCTTTTATATCGACGCCGATAAAATTGCGTTGGGGTGATTGCAAGGCAAGGCCGAGCGTGTATTCGCCCCGTCCGCAGGCCAACTCAAGCGTAATGGGGTTGCTATTGCCGAAGTGGGATTCGGCCCAGCGCCCGCGCAGGTCAACAGTTGCGCCGTGTCCGGCAGTCAACAACGGTTGACCGGTGTCAAAATTTTCATAAACATTGGGAAATGACAGTACTTCCGCAAATTTTTGCAATTTGTTGCGCTTACTCATGTCTACCTTGGGATAAACCGCTGAATAAAACCGCAAAAATAGGCTTCCGGAAACATTATAATAATAAATTTTTCTTCTAATTAATGCCTGCGTAATCAAGCAAGGCGCATATTTGTTAATAATAAAATATACCTTAAGGCTATGAAATCGCTACTCACCCTGATCAGTTGCCTGTTGATGTTTAGCGCCGCAGCGCAATCCATTGCTATGTCGGAAGATATCACCCTGCGCAACGAAATTGCTTACGAACTCATCGGCGAAATGAAAGGCCAATTGCTACTGTTTCGCAATCGAAACCTGGAGTTCGAGGTACAGGGCTTTGATCGCCAGATGAAGTTGGGTTGGAGCAAACTGCTCGAGCTCGACAAGCGAATGCCCGTTGTATTGGGTTTTACGCACTCAAAAACAGATTTTACGCTATTTTACCAATATCGCAACAAAGGCAATACCGTGCTTAAAGCGCATCGCTATGACCCCGGCGCCAATCTTATTGATTCTCTTACGGTAGTCAATTGGGGCTATTTGTTTTATACCCCTAATATTCAAATTGTCAGATCGGAGGATAAAAGCAAGGTGCTGTTTTATTTTGTTGAACGACAGACTATTGTAAAGGCGGCTGCTTTTGATGTGAATACCATGTCGCTATTATGGGAAAAAAATTTCATGCCCGAAGATTTTATTTTCGGCCAGGATATCTCTCATATGCTTGTGAACAATGAAGGCGATTTATTTATGATAATCGAGCGGGATAATTTTAAAGCCCGGAAAAAGGTACACTATTACGAGATCCATATGTTTACCGGCGAAGGCGATATGCAGGTTTTTAATGTGCCATTGGAGGGCAAACTAACCTATGACGTTGTATTTTCATGCGATAACCTCAACAACAGGCTCGTAGGCGCCGGTCTTTACGGCGAAAAAGACGCCGAACGCGCCAACGGGTATTTTTACCTCAGCATCGATCTGGCTGCAGGCCATAGTCATCTATTCCGGGCAGAACCGTTTACGGAAGACTTTTTATCGGGGCTGCTCGGCAAAACCAATGTTAACAATAAAGGACTTGATGAGATCAGCGTGCGCGAGATGGTATTGCGCAAAGACGGCGGCGCCCTGCTTATCGGTGAACGCACCAAGCAATTATACAGAAATACGGCGACCTACAACCGCACCTACTACGATGCGAGCAGCCGGGCAGTAGTAGATTATTACTTTGACGATCTGTTTGTCATTTCCCTGCACCCTGACGGCACTACGCACTGGAAAAATGTATTGCCTAAAAAACAATATTCGCAAGACGATGATGCGGTGTATTCGTCTTATTTCCTTTTTAAAACAGCCGGTAGTTTGCGCTTTCTGTTTAATGACGAAATTCGCTACGAAAATACGGTGAGCGAATATGTGGTCAATGGCAAAGGCGAATTTGACAGAAACAGCATTCTGAGTACCCAAAACCTGGAATTGCGGCTTCGATTTCGCGATGCGATCCAGATTAGCGCCAATGAACTGGTAGTGCCCAGCGAACGGCGCAACCGCCTTCGGCTGGTGAAATTTATTTACAATTAAAAACATAATCATTTTAAGCATGATCAATCAACTCCGCTCCCTGGTGGATGCAGCCTGGGAAAACCGCGAATTGCTCAAAGAAAAATCTACCCAGGAAGCTGTGTTTCACGTTTTGGAATTGCTCGACCAAGGGGAGATCAGGGTGGCCGATCCGCTTGATAACGGCGAATGGCAGGTGAATGAATGGGTGAAAAAGGCGGTTGTACTGTTTTTTCCTTTGCAGCAAATGCAAACCATAGAGGTGGGGCCGTTTGAATTTCACGATAAAATACCCTTGAAGCGCAATTATGCCGCACAGGGCGTTCGGGTTGTTCCGCATGCTATAGCCCGCTATGGCGCTTACCTCGAACGCGGAGTCATTATGATGCCCAGCTATGTCAATATCGGCGCCTGGGTAGGCAGCGGTACCATGGTTGACACTTGGGCCACGGTGGGCAGCTGCGCGCAGATAGGCCGCAATGTGCATCTCAGCGGCGGCGTAGGCATCGGCGGCGTACTAGAGCCGCCCCAGGCAGCCCCTACGATTATCGAAGATGAATGTTTTATCGGATCGCGTTGTATTGTAGTGGAAGGCGTAAGGGTTGAGCGCGAAGCAGTGCTTGGCGCCAACGTGGTGATTACCCAGTCTACTCCTGTCATTGATGTGACTGGCGCCCGCCCCGTTACTTACAAAGGTCGCGTTCCGGCCCGCTCGGTGGTTATCCCCGGTTCTTATACCAAAAAGTTTCCCGCAGGCGAGTACCAGGCGCCTTGCGCGCTTATCATCGGAGAGCGAAAGGAAAGTACCGACAAAAAAGTATCGCTCAACGATGCGCTGCGCGATTATGGGGTTGCCGTTTAGCGCTAACGATTGGCTTCGCCAACCTGTGCGATGAAAATATCATTGAGCGAGGGCAGTATCTCCTGAAATGAAGTGAGTTGTACCTGCGATTGAATGAGGTATTGCAATAATGCGTTGGACTGCCCCGGCTCATGTAATTGCACTGTGATTTCGTCGTCGGTTTGCGATACAATTTCTGCGCGTTGCGCTATGTCGGCAGGCAGACGGCCCTCGTAGTTGATGTGAAAGAGATTTTTTTTGAAGCGGTTGCGGATGTCCTTAACGCGCCCTTCCAATATATTTTTGCCTTTGTTGATCAATACAATGTATTCGCAAATTTCTTCCACTTGCTCCATGCGGTGAGTGGAAAAGATAATACTGGCGCCCTGCGCGCACAATTCCCGTATTTGGGTTTTGATTAGATTGGTATTGATGGGGTCTAGTCCGGAAAACGGCTCGTCAAGGATTAGCAGCCGGGGGCGGTGCAATACAGTAGCAATAAACTGAACTTTTTGCTGCATGCCTTTCGATAATTCCTCAACTTTTTTATCCCACCACGCTTCAATGCTGAATTTGTGGAGCCAGCGGTTTATTTCTGTTTTTGCATCCTGATAGGCAAGCCCCTTGAGTTGGGCAAGGTATAAGAGGTGTTCGCCGACTTTCATTTTTTTATACAGCCCTCGTTCTTCGGGCATATAACCGATCTCGGCAGGGTGGTCGCCGTGAAGCGCTTCGCCGTTGAAAAATACCCTGCCCGCGTCGGCTTTTGTAATCGTTGTGATGATGCGGATGAGCGATGTTTTGCCGGCGCCGTTGGGCCCCAATAGCCCGAAAATGCATCCCTCCGGCATATTGAAGCTTACATGATCGACGGCCAATTGCTTGTCATAGCTCTTTACGACCCCTTCCAGTTGAAGAATTTGGTTCATAGTAGTGCGCTTGATTAGTGCAATATACAGGCTTGCCGGCAGCCGAGTGTGAAAATTTATGTAAAATGCTTTACTTTCGATAAAAATTGTCCATGCAAGCCACCGAGCAGCCAACCTGGTTTTTTATTGTCAATCCCACTGCGCATAATCGCGGTGTAAAAAAACAGTGGCCCGCCCTCGAAGCGCGCCTTCGCGAAGCGATGCCGGGAGGTATGGACGTCGCCTACACTCAATATGCAGGCCACGCTACCCAGTTGGCGGCAAAAGCCGTAGCGGCCGGGTATAGGCGGATTGTAGCAGTGGGCGGCGACGGTACCAATCACGAAGTAACCAATGGCGTTTTGTTGCAAAACCACGTGCCGCCGGCGGAAGTGTATTATGCCTTATTTCCTATAGGAACCGGTAACGATTGGGCGCGCCATCACGGTATACCCAAAAAGCTGAACGACTGGCTGGCGATGATTCGCAAAGGCAATGCAATATTGCAGGATGTAGCCAGGGTTACTTATGTCGATGAGCAGGGCCGTTCACAACAGCGCTACGGAGTCAATGTAGTAGGCCTGGCTTACGACGCCTTCGTTACGCATTTTGCACAACGCAATAAACGATGGGTGTGGAACCGCTTTTTTTACATGGTCTTGATTTTGCGATGCCTCATGTTATACAAGCTGGTGAAAGCGAGGGTGACGGCCAACGGCGCCACCTGGGAAAACCGGTTTTATACGATCAATGCGGGTATCTGCAAATATTCAGGCGGTGGTTTGAGCCTGGTACCTCACGCCGTTGCCGATGATGGACTACTGGCCGTTACCCTGGGCGGCCCGCTTTCCAAGCTGGGTGTTATTTTGAATACCTACCGATTTTATAACGGCACTATCGGCGATCATCCCAAAATTGATACCTTTCAAGCTAAAGAAATGGTAGTAGAGGCAGTGCATGAATCGCCTATCTATGTTGAAGCCGACGGCGAAATGCTGGGACAGACACCCGTAGCCATTCATATTGTTGAAAAAGCTTTGCGTATTATTGTACCCTGACCCGCATCCTGTATCCATTATGAAAAAAATAATACTACTGTTGCTTATCGGCTGCATGCCTGGAATTCACTTCTCGTTTGCACAGGGTAGCGCTGTGCCGTTAGGTAGCGAGGTTTATCCTGTTTTGGAGCGGCTCGAAATCAGCACGGGCGTCCAGGCGCCGTTTCACTCCAGCTTGAAATACTACAACCGGCGCGATGTAGCGCTTTATGCGCTGCAACTCGACACCAGCAGTACGTTGAGGCTAAGTGATCGCGACCGGCGCGACCTGGCGTATTTGTTGAATGAAAATAACGAATGGCTGGGGGCGGCGGCTTTTGCCACCACCATAGGCGGTAGAAAGGAAAAAGCAGGACCCGGCGGCCAACTCACCCAAATAGAAGCCAGCCTGGCAGATTTGCGTTATGCGCGCAGCAGGCGGCCCATTCTAAAACACTTTTACACTACGCCGGCCAATTTGATTGAAGTCAACGACAAGTATTTCCATTTTCGGCTCAACCCCATGCTCAACCTGTCGGCGGCCCGCCCCGGCGCTGATAGCCAACTCATTTTTACCAACCTGCGCGGTGTGGAAGCCCGCGGCGGCGTTGACGATCGCATTTATTTTTATGCCAATATCGTAGAAACGCAAGTCCGTTTCCCAGGGTATGTCAATGAGCGCATTATTCGCGACAGGGCTATTCCCGGCGCCGGGTACTTCAAAAGCTACCGAAGCGAATTATTCGATATTAGCCAGGGCTACGACTTTTTGAATGCGCAAGGGTACATAGGTTTTAACATCACGCGCCATGTCGGCGCCCAGTTTGGCTATGGGCGGCATTTCATCGGCAATGGCTATCGCTCGTTGCTGTTGTCTGATTTTGCCAATAATTATCTCTACCTCAAACTCAATTGGAAGGTGTGGCGCTTCCACTACCAGAATATTTTTGCAGAGCTGGCCGTAAACTCCGATAAAAATACCCCTGAGGGTCAAGTCATTCCTAAAAAATACATGGCGGCGCACCATCTGAGCTATGATGTGCGGCCCAATCTGAATTTTGGAATATTCGAAGCCGTCATTTTTAGCCGCAACAACGGCTTTGAACTCAACTACCTCAATCCTGTCATCTTGTACCGAACTGCCGAGCAGGGGCTGAACAGCCCGGATAATGTGCTCATCGGTTTCGATGGGCACTGGGATTTGCTGCGGCACGTCAGGTTGTACGGTCAATTTATGCTCGATGAATTTGTTTTCAGGGAATTATTCCTGGAACGCCGTGGCTGGTGGGCCAATAAATTCGGCATACAGGCAGGGCTTCAGTATGTTAATGTACTAGGCGTCGACCACCTCGACCTGCGCGCCGAGTTCAACCTGGTGAGGCCCTATACCTATTCTTATAGCGATAGTGCCGCGGTCTATAATCACTATCACCAGCCGCTGGCGCATCCGTTGGGAGCCAATTTTCAGGAGTGGCTGCTAAGTATTAGATATCAGCCCATACCCAGGCTGTTGTTAGAAGGGCGGCTGATCAATATGCAGGTAGGGGAGGACGACAAAAATAACAACTTTGGCAGCAATCTCTTATTGCCCAACACGACCCGGCCAGGCGATTATGGCAATGAAGTCGGTCAGGGCATTGGCGCCAGGATTTTGCTGGTGCAACTTGACCTGAGCTACCAACTAGCCCACAATGTTTTTGCCGACTTATCCTTCGTTAAACGCCGCAAAGACAGCGACGACGCCCAGCGCGACAGTAATACAAGTTGGTTTAGCCTGGGTTTTCGCATGAACGTGGGCCGGCAGCGATTTGATTTTTAGTGGGGAGAAATTTTACAACCCATTTTCCTCAATTTCCAAAATTGCGGCTACATGCGCGTCGGCAATTTTTTGGCGCATCTTGTCGTCCATAAGCGCTAATGCCTCCTTTTTGTTGTTATAAAATCCATTTTCGGTAAGTACCGACGTCATGGCTGTTTTTCGCAACACGTAAAATTGTCCATCCGGCTTTGATTTGACATGACGGTTTTTCAGGCCCGTTTTGTCAATGAGATGTTTTTGGAAAATGCCGGCCATTTTTTGGCCTCGCTTGCTGCCGTGAAAAAACCAGGTTTCTATGCCGCTAACATTGTCGGGCGCCCAGGCATTGGAACTGCTGGTAGGTGCTGCGTTGGAGTGTACTGAGACAAATAATTTGGGGATAGCTGATTTTTTGCTGTTGGCCCTATTGACACGGCCCTCCAGAAAATCGTCGATATCGATTTCCGGGACGACGATGTAGTAGGCTATGCCTTTTTTGTCGAGTTGTTTGGAGATGCGATTGACGATATCCCGATTAAATTCGTATTCCATAAACTGGGTGTGACCGTCGTCAAAAACGGGGGAGCGCTTGCCCTTGGTGCGTTGCCCGTGGCCGTTGTCCAAACACCATAAATAACGCTGCTGATGGCCGGGCGCAGGGGCCTGTGTTTCTTCCCGGGGTTCTTCTGCAGGCGGCCGCGGCGCAGGAGGCGCAGGAATAACTTCAGGGATAGGGGTGGGTGGAGGACTTTCTTCTTCCTCTACAAAAACATCGTCGTCAAAATCCTTATCAGGGGTATCGTCTGTCGGCAGCGGCTTGGGGAAATCCATCTCATTGGCAACCACAACGATCGTATCGGGCGTAATTTCAGAGCCGTCCTGGGGTGTGATTTCGATGGGTTCCGGCCTTGCTTTGGGCGGTTTAGGCGTCGTGGAGGGTTCGCTTTTATTTTCTCCGCCGCCGAAAATTGCTGCGAAAAGCGATTTGATGGCCTGGATAATTTTAGCCAGCATAGGCGTAAGGTTTTTATAATCAGGCTAAAGATAAGGAATTATTTTGTTTGTACCCCAATAAACCCACAAACCCATAAACCTATAAACTTAACTTTGCAGCTATGAAGCAAATCATAATTATTGGTGGCGGCGCTGCCGGTTTTTTTGCGGCGATAAGATGTGCGGAATTAGCCCCAGGCGCAAAGGTCGCCATTTTAGAGAAAGGGAAGGAAGTATTGGGGAAAGTCAAAATATCAGGCGGCGGTCGGTGTAATGTTACGCATGCCTGCTTTGAACCCCGGGAATTGGTGAAATATTACCCCCGGGGAAGTAAGGAATTGCTGGGGCCTTTTCACCATTTTTCTTGTGGCGATACGATAGCGTGGTTTGAGCAACGAGGTGTTAAAACAAAAGTTGAAACTGATGGGCGGGTATTTCCTGTAACTGATAATTCCCAAAGTATCATCGACGCTCTGGTAAGCGCGGCACAGTCGGCAGGTGTACGCATACGCACTCAGCAACGGGTAGATGCGCTAATTCCCCCTTCTCGGAATATGCCGTTATGGCAGGTACAAACCGAAAACAAAATCTATAATGCCGACAAAGTATTGATAGCTACCGGGAGCAGTTCAAAAATATGGGAGCTCTTGAAAGTATTAGGGCACAATATTGTACCGCCCGCACCCTCGTTGTTTACTTTTAATATCAGAGACCCTCTAATTGCCGGTTTGGAAGGTATTGCCACGATCAACTCACAAGTACAAATACCCGCTTTGAAATTAAAGGCGGAAGGGCCGCTGCTCATAACGCATTGGGGATTGAGCGGGCCGGGTATTTTGAGACTTTCAGCCTGGGGCGCCCGACTGTTGGCCGAAAAAAAATACAACTTTGTATTAAACGTCAATTGGCTGAACGCGCCAAGCGATGAAGTGACTGCGATATTGAATACAGCCAAAACAGACTGGCCGCGAAAGCAAGTGCTTTCTCACCCGCTTGCCGGTTTGCCCGCGCGGTTGTGGCGACAACTGGCACTGGCCGCAGGTATTACAACTGAATTGCGCTGGGCAGATGCCAACAAATCGCAACTGGCGCAATTAATGCTCCAACTATGTAATAGCCGCTTGCAGGTTACAGGTAAAAGCACGTTTAAAGAAGAGTTTGTCACGGCAGGCGGGGTAGACCTCAGTGAAGTCAATTTTAAAACTTTTGAAAGCAAATTACACCCCGGCCTCTACCTGGCTGGAGAGGTGCTCGACATAGACGCTATTACCGGCGGGTTTAATTTTCAGGCGGCATGGACAGGCGGCTGGATTGCCGGAACTGCGATGGCAGAGGAATAAGGGACCCCGTAGCTATTATCGCAAAAAACGAATGTATGCTCTAACTTCCTCCTCGCTTAAATCCGTCAATCGTGCAAGTAGTTCAATGGGCAGTCCTTCCGCCCACCCTTTTTTTATGACTTCTTGTTTCGCGATAGTAATGCCTTGTTCCAGGCCCTGTTCCAGGCCTTGTTCCAAGCCCTGTTCCAGGCCTTGTTCCAGGCCCTCTTCGAGGCCTTCCGCCAAACCTAGTTGTCGCGCATCATGTAGTAATATTTCGTACAAACCCATAGTACCCTCAATTTTTAGCACATTATACACTTCCTGTTCAAAATTAGCGGAATATTGGGGATTTTCAAAATGTTTGTAGTATCGAATGAAAGTAACGAGAAGGTCATAAACCGCCGGTGAAAAACCACTTTCTCTTATTCGTTTTAGAAAGTCAATCTTGATGCCCAAAAGTAATCGATCGTTTTTATCAATATTTATAACAGCTTTTGCAAATCCAAGCAGGAATGCAAAAGGGTTATTGCTATTGAAAAGCGCACCCATATTTGCATCCAGCAATTTATATGATTGATAACCAAAGTTGAGCGTTGTTCCCCAAAAAGTAGTTTCATATTGAAAGGGGCGAAAGTTGCCGTTATCATCTGTAAATATCACCAACGTAGAGATAGGGTGTCGGTATTTGTCGTATATTCGATAATAGTAGGAAAATACGCGCTCTGGGAAAGTATGGTCTGTATATCCTTGAACTTCGATATGCAACAAGCCCCAGTCTATAGCGCTATTCTTAAAAAAAAACTTGACCAGCTTATCGGCGCGTCTATTACCACTCTCCGAATGAGGGGCAATTTGCTGCAGTTCCTGGTCCAAAAATTCGACGCCCCGGTCAATGTCAATTTGCTCTAATTGATCCTGAAAAAAAAAGCGAAGCAAGTCCGCAAAAAGATCTTCTATGATACCTTTCCACAAAGAATCCCGACTGGCTAGCGACATTTGGCTTTTCTTGCAAAATTATTAAACCCGACGCTACGATTTTGGGGCAAAATGAGTCATCTTGGGGCATACATAAATGTATATCATGTTATCCAAATACGGTATTCTGTTTGTGGCTGCCACTGCTATTTTGTTGATCGCTTGCGGCAAGCGCGATAGACCCACATTGAGCCGCTCCAATCGCTATATTTTGCTGGTACGCGATACGACAAATGCCTTGTCTTCTTTCGACAGCACCCTATTGCTGGCTTTGGAGCAACTGGCGCATGACAGCGCTATCATTTTATGCCCCCTTTCAGATTCCATGCAGCTCTCGGAAGAACACCTGCCCTATTATAGCTCGGTAGTAATGCTGCAACCCGTCGAAGATAGTCTTCGCCTTTGGCAACGCACGGCGTTGGAACGCTATGTAGAAGCCGGCAACGGCATTATCGCTGTTGATAATCCACAGGTGACGCCCATGCTGTGGCATTGGTATCAGTTGTTGTTGCGCGATTCTTTTCCGATAGCAGATACGGCGAGCAACCCGGTATTTGAAAAACTGGCCTTTGCCGGCGGACGTATCGCCCGGTTTGATTATTGCTATAGTCAATACCCCGATTCCAACCTGATCACTCAAGTAGCCGATGCGCTTCAATTTGCTACAGGTAGTAACAGCTGTAATTATAAGCAGGTAAAAACGCCGCCCGCACCCGAATTCAGCCAATTTACCCGGAAAGTACTCGACGACGATCTGTTTGAACCTATGGAAATGGAAATCCTGCCTTTCGGTGAGGTCCTTTTTCTGGAAAGACGGGGCAAAATGAAATTATACGACCCTTCTGCCGAAAAAACCAGGGTGGTCGCTGAATTTGACGTGTGCACAGAGGGCAATTATGAAGACGGCCTGCACGGCCTGGCCCTCGATCCAGGTTATGGGAAAAGTAATTACTATATCTACCTCTATTATTCTCCTCCCTGCGATACGCCGTATCAGTTTTTATCGCGATTTGTGTTTAAAAATCAACAACTGGAGCGCGATTCAGAAATAGTTATGCTCAAGGTGAAGGTTCAGCGAGAAACCTGCTGCCACTCGGGAGGAAGCCTCGAATTCGGCCCCGATAGCCTGCTCTATCTTTCTACAGGCGATAATACCAGTTCAAAGGAATCAGACGGCTTTACGCCCACCGATGAACGCCCGGGCCGTTCGCCCTATGATGCCCAAAAGTCTTCAGGAAATACGCACGACCTGCGCGGAAAAATTATACGCATAAAACCCCTGCCCGATGGAACTTATGCCATCCCCGCAGGCAATTTATTCCCCGCCGACGGCTCCCGGGGCCGCCCCGAAATATACGCCATGGGCTGCCGCAACCCATTCAGGATAAGTATTGATCCCCAAAAAAATGTCCTGTATTGGGGAGATGTCGGTCCTGATGGCGGACAAGATGGCCGATACGGCCCCCAAAGTTATGATGAATTCAACCAGGCCATACAACCGGGTTTTTTTGGCTGGCCCTATTTTGTGGGCAATAACAAAGGTTATCCCTACCGAAATTTCGCAACAGATAGCGTCGGCCTGCCTCAAGACCCCGCCCACCCAGTCAATTTTTCACCTAATAACGACGGCAATATAAACCTGCCCCCCGCCCAACCCGCTATGATTTGGTATCCCTATTCGCGCAGCAACCAGTTTCCCCTGATGGGCGAAGGATCGCGCAGCGCGCTGGCCGGCCCTTTTTATTATACCGACAAAATTATGCCCACCGCCACAGTCAGATTTCCCGACTACTACGTGGGCAAGTGGTTCATCTATGAGTGGGCGCGTAGCTGGATAAAAGTAGTCACTTTCGATTCACTACTACGACCCGTTCAGATAGAACCCTTTATGCCCAATATGGAATTGAGCAAACCCATCGATTTGAAGTTTGGGCCCAATGGCGCACTGTATATCCTCGAATACGGCAATATGTATTTTATGGATAACCCCGATGCCCGGCTTGTCAAAATTGAATTTGCCGCAGGCAATAGACCCCCTGAAGCCCGATTGGCTGTTACTAGCGCAGCAGGCGCGGCGCCCCATACCGCCCATTTTTCAGCAATGGCTTCCTACGACCTCGATCGCAAGGACAGCTTGTGCTATGAATGGTTTTTTACCCGCTTTGACCAACCCCAGTCTACTGATGTAAAAACCTCTTTTACTTTTAATACCCCGGGCCGACACCGTGTTTTACTTCGGGTGATCGACAATGCAGGCGAAGTGGCTACTGCCGAGTCAATTATACAGGTCGGCAATGCAGCGCCCACCATCGCCCTGGAGTCGCCTGTGAATAGCAGTTTTTATTTCGGTACAGGAGACTGGCCGTACCATTTTCAGGTTAAAGACGAAGAAGATGACAAAACAGCGGAAGGTATCGACGCTGACCGTATTTTGGTAAATTATACGTATATCAGCGATTTGAACCTGAAACGCGAACTCCTTACCGGGGCCGCTCAACTACCGGAAGGCCCTATTCATCATCTGGAAGGAGCGAGGCTCATCAAAAGTAGCGATTGCTATAGTTGTCACCACGAGGAGCTATCCAATATAGGCCCCTCTTTTAAGGCAATAGCCAAAAAATATAATCAAAGCGAGGCAGTGGTTGATCAATTGGCTGCAAAGGTTATTAAGGGGGGCAACGGCGCCTGGGGGCAAGCCATGATGTCGGCCCACCCCCAACTCGACCAAACTACCGCCAAAAAGATGGTTCAATATGTACTGTCGCTCGGATTGGAAGGAAGATTACCCCTGATGGGCAGGTTATCGCTTCGCGAACATGCCAATAGCGATACACTGGGAATTTATGTGGTTGCTGCTACCTATCGCGATATGGGCTTCCGGGAATACGATCCCGTTTCAACTCGCCTGGTTACTATTTTGCGCCCGCCCCGGCAGGAGGCCGAACACGCTAATCAATTGTACAAAGCCTATATCCCCAATGGCGATCAGCCCGGGGCTTTCGCACAGGTCAATGGCAAAGCCGGCGCGTTTATCAAGTTTAACAATATCGATTTGAAAGGAATACGCTATATCCGCATCCGGCTTCGACATGAAAAACCCATAGCGATTCAGGTCAAACTAGACAACCCTGCGGCAACCCCGCTTGCCGCAAAAGAACTGACAATAAACGGCAATGCAGATTGGAAGGAATATTCAATACCCCTTCCGGCAACCACAGGATTTCACCAACTATACATTTGTATGGAAGGAGAACAGGACTATGAGCCGATGTCTAATGGCATTCGCAAAACAAAAGATATGTGGTGGATGGACTGGATACAGTTTGCAACCAACTGACTATTATTGCCGCCCGCGGCCAGGTGAAGGCGCCGGCGCAATAGTTGGAGTCGGGACAATACGGGGCGACCGGGGTTCAAATAACATATCTATATTGACAGGCCTTCCTTCCGTGACCCATCTGAACCCTTTTATTTTTAACTGTTCATGGTCGGCTTCCCGCATAGGCTTGAAACTGCCTTGCGGCTGGGTGTAGAATTTGATTTGGTTGACCTGGTTATTGCCAAAGTAAAGCACCATCTCGCTGCACGCTGTTTTGTTGACTCCAATGTAGGCCTGCTGCTCGTCCCGGGCGTAATAAACAGACTCGGCGTTGCCTACAACATACATGATGCGCAGTTCGCTGCTGTCAAAGCGGGCAGTGATGTCTTTGCCTTTTATTTGATTGAAAAATAATTCGTCGGGCGAATTAATGATAAACGCATTATTTCGCAATAAAATGGCATCCAACTGCTTGTTTGCCAATTGCATATTGATAGTGTCGGCAGTGAATTGGGTAGTGTCCGACCATACAATGGGATTGTGAAATAACCGGAACATTGAATCAACTGTACTATATGCCAGCGAATCGCACAGGGCCTGCAGATTGCTTTTGTAGATGCGTACATCCCGAAAGGCCTGGAGTAAACGGGTGCTGTCGGAAGCCAGGGTATCGGCCTTGCTCGAAACCAGGGTATCGGAAGTCATAAAAAGCGAATCGCCGTCGATAATGGTAATGAGCAGGGGGCGGTTGTTGCGCCCGCCAACGGCTTTCAGATAGCCGGTTTCGCGGTTATAGTCGGCTTGCTCGCAGGCTACCGTAAGTTGAGCCGAGGTGTCTTGCCACACTACATTGCCCTTGGCTATGCCTAATCCATTGTCGCTGCTGTAATCTAACTCGTCAGCGTCGAGCAATTGTGGCGGATCGCTTACGCGTGACCGCCCTTTTGTTGAATAGCGCTTTTTCCTGACATCGTAGTTAATTTCTTCAGCAGCGATTGTCCTGATAGAATCCTGAAAAAATGCGGCGCCTTTTAACATATAGGCGTCCTGGTTTTCATCGTATCGAATAATATCCGCTTTGGCGCTTCTTTTTCCGGCTTCTTCAAAACTGGCATGACCTTCAAGGGTATATATACTTCGTTTGCCTTCATAGCGTATGCTGTCGGCCCGCGCTTTTTGTTCTCCTTTCAGATATTGGGCGTTGTCGGTAAAAAGTGCCAGGTTGTTCTGGGTGTCGTAAAAGCCCCCCTCGCAATAAATGCGGCTGCTGTCGCTGGTTACCAATGTCGGCCCCAGGAAATAGACGGTTTTATTTTCCGTATTGAATTTTAAGGTATCCGATCGCAGGCTGAAGCGGGGGTCCACAACAACTACGCTGTCTTTAAAATAAACTTCTTTGGTATTGACGTAGTAATACCCCCTGCTGCTGGTAAGCTGCGTTTCACCCAGCGTCATGACAGCTTTCGTATTATAAGTTGCTGTGCGCGTATTGAGGTCGTATACAAGGTGATCGGTGAAGAGCTTTTGCTCTCCATTCACGAGGATAACCTCGCCGAAGAGCTCGGCAATGCGCAAATTGCCGTCATAGCGCAGCGAATCCGAGAATACGCTCACCGAGTCGCCGTGCTGTATGAGCACTTCTCCTTGCGCTATTACGCGGATATTGTCTTCAATGGTAGCCGAGTCGCAGCTCATATACACGCTATCCTGGCTCAGGGCTACGTTGCCGTTGAGTTTCTGAATAATCTTTTTGTTTTGCTGGATATATTGGAACAGGTCGGCGTGATCGACATTCACCGGTTGCTTTTTGGTGGTATCGCGAGCGGGAGTAGTAGTTGGTTTTTGAGCGCCGGCGAGCAGCGGCATACACAACAGTAGCAGCGGCAGGAGGCCCCATAGCATCCTGTTTGAAAAAAGATTGATAGGCGAATCAATGCGCTGTGACATGTCTTATTTGTTTTCCGCGTATTGAACGCGATGCGTCGGGGTATGTTGGCCGCCAAAGAACCGTTAACCAAGCATTAACCCTTCGCCGGGTTGATTTACGGGGCGAATATACGGACTTTAACGATTTGACCAGGAAAGGATGAGATCAGCGGCCTGTTCTCCAAGCAGGCTGCCGATAGCTACGCCCATGCCACCCAATCTGACCGCCACTGCTACATGATTGTCAACCATCTGAAGAATTGGGTTTTTCTGCGGCCCTACGCCCATAATGCCGCTCCACCAGGTATCGATATGGTGGGGGCGACCCGGCAGGATCATTTCTTTTAAAAGATGCAGCAGCGCATCCCGGATAAGGGAGGTCGTGCCCAGTTCGTCCGTTGTCTCTCCGCTTTTGTCGAGATGGCGCCCCCCGCCCAGCAGAATTCGGCCATCGATATTGCGAAAGTAGTAATACCCCCTGTCGTAGTGGAAACTGCCGCGTAGCTGGAGCCCTGGTATGGGCTGGGTTATCAACACCTGATTGCGGGCCGGCTGCACATCCAAATAAGGCAGCAGCCGCTGTGCAAAGCCATTGGTAGCGACCAATACCTTGTGGGTTTTGATTTCCCATCCCTGTTGGGTATGCAGGATAACATGGCGCGAACCGCTGTCTATTTCAGTTATCGGCGTTCCAAATAGCATACGTATGCCCGCCGCCGCCGCTTTGTCGAGTAATGCGGACATCATCCTGCCGGTATGGATTTGCCCCTCGCCCTGGTTGATAATAAGGTGTTTTACTCCTTTAAAGCCAAAACGTTCGATATGATCATCAGCAATTTCATACGTCTCGCGAAGACCGGTGAGATGGGCGAGTTTGCGGTTAAATGCAGCTATGTGGTTGGCGCAGTCTTCAAACAATTCGACGTCATCGGCGCGAAATACCTCGTAACCGCCCAGCGGCTCATAGTGAAGGGCAGTGTCGCCCACGATTTCTCTCAGCCGTTGCAGCCCTCGCCAGCGGCGTTCTACCAGCGTCCATACTTCTTCCTCGCTGCGTTGCGACATATCGTCGAGCAATTCGGAGATGCTGCCAAAGCAGGCAAAGCCGGCATTGCGGGTGCTGGCGCCGGCGGGCAGCGCCCCTTTTTCAATGATGAGTATTTGGAGCGAATGATCCAGTTTTTTGAGATGCAGGGCAGCGGTAAGGCCTACAATGCCGCAACCGATGATCACTACGTCGGGCGTGCCTATTAATGAGGCGCGTTCCCAATAGCTGAGCGACTGTGCATGAGGAGTGTGGTGGGACATATTCGTTTATTTTGCGTCTAATTTATAGCCATAGTAGTAATTTTGGGCATACAAAATTCGATTTCCATGATTCAACGCATTCAAACCTTGTTTTTATTGCTGGGCGCGGCAGCTTCTTTTACAACGCTGGCATTGCCGTTTGCCACTACCAGCCAGGCCATAGAGGGCTCTGCCATATTCAGCGATCAGATCTTTGATGTCAATGACCACATAGCCTTGTTGGTCGTTTTTGCAGTCGGCGGCGCATTGGCGGTAGCCGCCATTTTTTTATTTAAAAAACGGCCGGTGCAACTTTTGCTGGCATTGCTGGCCGCCCTGGTTAATGCAGGCGGCGGAATTCTTGCCGGCGCTATGTATTCGCAAGACGGCCACCAGTCGCAGGCTGTGCTTGGGGCAGGTATTGCCATGCCCTTGATCGCGCTGGCCATGCACATGGTCGCGCGGCGGTTTATCCGTAAAGACGAGCAGTTGGTGAAGTCGATGGACCGCCTTCGTTAAACGAAAATCGGGTGTCTGCATGTTCGCAGACACCCGATTTTTCGTTCGTCGTTGTAGTAGTATTAAAACTTCTCCGAATCGACCTTTTTCTTGGCGGAATAGTTCACCTTGAGCTGGCCGGATTTCCGGAGTTGCGTTTTTGTATCTTGTACAATACCCATCGTCACGTCGCCGTCGACGCGAAGAGAAGAAGTGATACGCGGCCGTTTGTTTTCAGGCACCTTCACGCGGTGCTTTTCAAGAAACAGCGGAATTTCGTTGAGCTCTGCGAATTTATCGCCTAACTGCAAGCGCGGTTTGGTACCGTACAGGGCCTGGAATTTTTGAATAGGGCGGCCAATGTACAAGTAATTAACCAGCGATTTCTCCTCCAACTTCGTCAATTCTGTGGCGTAGGGCGTAAATACTTTCACCTTGAGCTCGGCAGTACGCATTACGGTTACCACCATAAAGAAGAACAACAAGATGAAGATGATATCGGGAAGCGAAGCCGTAGAAATACTCGGCGAGGTGCCCGATCTTTTCTTGGAAAACTTTGACATAACGCGTTGAGTTTTCGATATGATGGTTATTGTTCTTCGCCGAAGCTTGTCGGTTCCGCCTCTGAGAGTACGAGAGGAATTTCGTCCTGAATAGACTTTCTGATAGCGAAAGGCAATTCATCGCTGTAATCTCTTCCGTACTTTCTTTGGCACATCTCGTTCCAAAGTTCGTTGTATGCGCCCTTCAATTCGTTGTAAACTTCCAGGTAGGTCTTGTAATTCGTACCCCGGTCGTTTTTCAACGAAATGATTGCCCGGGTGGGCTTCTCGGCTAAGTCAGGCCTGCCGTTGGGGTTCATGATGAACTCCTTGGCATTTTCGCGCAGGTCGTTGATATCCATCGGTTGGTTGCGCACCAGCAACTGGTTTTGGGCGTTTACCAATACGGAATAGACGTTGCGCGACTTGAGCTTTAGCTCTTCGGCTTCTTCCTCCGACCAGGGTGGGAGCTTAACGGTGATCCCCTTGTCCTCGGCTACCGTAGTAGTAACGAGGAAGAAGATCAGTAGCAGAAATGCAATGTCAGCCATAGAGCTGGCATTGATCTCGTTTTTCATCAGGTCGCGAGCCTTGGATCCTTTTGCCATCGCTCAATTATTTAAAGAAGTTTCTGATTTCGCCGTAAACGAATGTAACTAAAGTTGCAAAGGCAACGACAACCATAGTTGTCAAACCTGCGCCAATTAACTTCTGCGTATTGTCCGAAACACTCATTTTATCAGCAGCAGCAGCTACTAAGGGATGTGAGTCCGCTTTCGAAGTGCTATAAGCAACGACAAAGAGGACGATCAGTGCTGCAACTCCCAATAAGCCTGTGACGGAAGACTTGAAGTTGGTGGCTATATGCATCAGGCCGAAACCTATGGATGCCAGTACTGCAACCATTACCAGGAAAAACGCACCGAGCAAGCCGATATTAAATATACCGGTGTTGTACTGCTCTTCCTTGGGAAGGGCTTGTAGTTCGCTGTATCCTGACAACCAGGAAATGGCGAACAAGACAGCCAACACTGCACCGGTACCGAAGGCCAGCAACTGCCCGTTTTTTGACAGATATTTATACATAGTAATTCGTTGTCTTATTTTTTGAAAATGTTGTTTTGAGCCAGGATGTCAACCACAGAGATAGAAGCGTCTTCCATCTTGTTTACGATGCCATCGATCTTGCTCACAATGTAGTTGTAGAACAACTGGAGAATAATAGCAACGATAAGACCGAATACCGTAGTCAAAAGGGCCACCTTGATACCGCCGGCAACAATGGTCGGAGAAATATCGCCCACCTGCTCGATACGGTCGAAGGCCTGGATCATACCGATTACCGTTCCCAAGAAGCCCAACATCGGCGCCAGTGCGATGAACAATGAAATCCATACAAGGCCTTTTTCCAACAGACCCATCTGTACGCTACCGTAAGAAACAATAGCTTTTTCAACAGCTTCGGGGCCGTCTTTGGCATTGCGGATACCCTCGTACAAAACGCTGGCAGTAGGGCCCTGGGTAGACTTGCAAACCTCCAATGCGCCGTCAACGTTACCCGACTTCAGTTCGTCATCGATACGCGCCAACAACTTGTCGGTATTGGTCGTGCCGATGTTCAGCGTAATAATACGCTCAATACAGAAGGCCAGGCCCAAAATCAAACAAAGCAGCGGTAAGCTCATCCATAGTGGATCACCATCTATGAAATACTTCTTCACCAGTTGGTAGCCGGAAGGCGCTTCGCTGGGAGCTTCTTCGGCAGGCGCAGCAACTTCTTGCTGTTGTTCTTCCTGTGGTGCAGCTTCCTGTTCGGTTGTCGTGGCTGTAGAATCCTGCGCATATACAGCTACATTGCTTGAAAATACAGCTAGCATCAATACAAGCAATAGAGTCAAAAATTTCCGCATGTCTGTAAGGTTTTACGATTGTTTTAGTGTACAATAGCGAATTTTCAGTTCCTTGCGGAGAGAGCGGGATTCGAACCCGCGATACCCTTTGGGGGTATACACGCTTTCCAGGCGTGCCTCTTCAACCACTCGAGCATCTCTCCTTTGGGAGCTACCGGCCGTTTACACGGTCAGCGACGACAAAAATAAGTATTAAGAACTTTTTAACAACGGTGACGACCACAAAAATTGCAAAAAGATGCTAGAATTCAAAATATTTTAAAGTTATGGGCCTTCCATACGGCTGTTGAACCCTCGCAAAGGCTTATTTTACGGGCTCAGCAGCCGTTTTTTTTGTGCCAAACAATTTAATCGCATTCTCGCTGGTTTGGCGCGCAATGTCCTCCAAAGCGACTTGTTTGACCTCCGCCAGCTTTTCAGCCACTATTCGTACATACGCGCTTTCGTTGCGCTTTCCGCGAAACGGAACCGGGGCCAGGTAGGGCGCGTCGGTCTCTAATACAAGGTGCTCGAGGCCGATTTGTGTCAATACGGCGTCTAATCCGGCCTTTTTGTAGGTGAGCACGCCGCCGATACCCAGTAAAAAGCCCAGCTCGATAATGGCTTCCGCCTGAGCTACCGTGCCTCCGAAACAATGGAATACCCCTCTGAGCCTTGGCTCGCGCAGTTCGCGCAACAAATCAATGAGTAGCTCTGTCGATTCGCGCGAGTGAATTACAATGGGTAGTCCGAATTCCAGCGACCACTCCGCTTGCCGCAGAAACGCCTTCTTTTGGGCCTCAACATGCGTCGTGTCCCAGTATAAGTCGATACCTATCTCGCCGACGGCGGCAAACCTGCGGCGCTTGAGCCAGTCGTATGCAATGGCCAGTTCTTCTTCCCAGTTTTCTTTGATCGAACAGGGGTGCACGCCCATCATCGCAAAACAATGTTGGGGGTATGCCGCTTCCAATTGCACCATATTATTAACGGTGCGACTATCTACATTGGGCAAATAAAACCGGTTGACGCCGGCCGCTATGGCCCGGGCAATCATGGCGTCGCGGTCTTCGTCAAATTCCGGCAAGTATAAATGCGCATGCGTATCTATCAACTCCATCTGCTTGTCGTAATTTCCACAAAGGTATAGATTAATTGCAGAATACTTTTGGCGTATGTTTGGCTCTGTTTTTTCTAACTTTGGCGGTATGGCAAAACAACAGCAAAAATTCTACGTCGTGTGGGAAGGGCATCACCCCGGCATTTACGATTCCTGGGCCGAATGCCAACTGCAGATCAAGGCTTTCCCGAATGCAAAATACAAGTCGTTCGACAGCCGGCAGGCCGCCGAGCAGGCTTTTAAAGGAAATTATTGGACCTATACCAAGGCGTCTTCCAATGCCAGGCCGGCTTCAGCTAACATCAGCCGAAACAATATCATCTGGGACAGCATCAGCGTAGACGCTGCGTGCAGCGGCAATCCGGGCGTTATGGAGTACCAGGGCGTAGATACGCGCACCGGTCGCCGTATTTTCCACAAGAAATTTGACCTGGGCACCAATAATATAGGCGAATTTCTGGCCATTGTTCACGCGCTGGCCCTTTTGCAAAAGGAGGGCAAAAGCGGAACGCCTATATATAGCGACTCCGTAAACGCTATGAAATGGGTGAAGCACAAAAAAGCCAAGACGAAACTGGAACACAATGCGCAAACTGCCGAGTTGTATGAGGTAATTCAGCGCGCCGAAAACTGGCTGTCCGTAAATACTTACAACAATCCCTTGCTCAAATGGGAAACGGAGAGCTGGGGCGAAATACCCGCCGATTTCGGACGGAAATAACGAGCCCGGCTATTTGGATTGTGGATAAAAGCTATGGATGACAGGGCCGGCGGTCCGCCCTTCATTCGCTACGTATAATATGCCGTCTTTGTCAAAACATATTCCCTCCGGCTGGGCGTGTATCTCTTTTTCGAGCTTTTCGATATGCCTGATCACCCCGTCATTGCCCAGTACAACCAATATTTTTCCTACTGATGATAAAATGTACCAATCGCCGGTTTGAGGATGCAGGGCAATACCGGATGGACAAAACCCGTAATCGCTGATACCGGCGGCAAACATCTCGCTCAGCTTCTTGTGGCTTTTTATACCGGGGTTTTGTTCAAGAAAAAGGCGTATGGCTTCTATACTAATAAGGCGTACAGGCTCGGTCGACAAGGTTTGCGTCTTCATATCAAAGGCGTATACGGCCCGTTTGAACAAATAACTATCGCCAGGCCCGGCATTCCCCTTGCAGGCTAGCAATAACCGGCGGCTGGTCGGGTCGTAAGCCAACCCCTCTACATTATTAGCCTTTTCCAGGTGTGTCTTGATTTTCTCTGCGCGTTGGTTTTTTTTGCCGAAATGACAGATTCGGTAGATCGTTCCCGAACTCTTCACCGCGTAGATATCTTCGCCAACTACTTCCACTCCCTCAAAATCGCCGTCTTCGCCAAACTGCGTTTCCGAAATGAGCTCGCCGGTGGTTTTATTGATGACGTATAACCTGGCAGCTTCATCTTGTACGGCAATAAGGTGTTTGCCGTCGGCAGAAATGGTCAACCCCGATATCTCGTGTAGCGAAGCCGGCAGCGTAAACGTTTGGGCCGGCTGCTGCATGGCATAGGGAAATACGTATTCTGCAGAAATACATCCTGCACTGGTGGCAATGAAAAGCAATAAGATCATACTCATGACTGGCAAACGCGGTATTTGATCGGTTTGTTATAAAATTTCAAAAATATTATATGTGATAAATTGATCAATAGAAATAAATCTGTTATTTTTACGGTGTTGTAATGTTCAGCAAGAGGCTCACAGTCCAGGCGTTTTTAACGCGCAAAGACTATATCGCTAATACCATCTAATCTCATCACAAAAATAATTCGGGGTTGATCCCCTCGCCTGCGCATTTGGTTGTGCTGGGGAACGATTGCTTGCAGCTTTTTTGTGCATGTCATGAAAAAAAAGCATCATGTGTTTGAAAGATCGAAAAAAAAAGTTATGTTTGTGTAACATTATAGCGCTTTGATCGTACAAAGCCCTATAGATCACATTCGGCGTTATTACCCCCCTCTTTACGCTGTGATTCAGAGCTGAAGTTACATACCAACTTTTTTAATTCAATTCACTAACAAAGGTCATTGCACCTGGCGCATTATATCCTGTATTTTGATATTGCGTTTAGTTAAAGAGTCGACATGTGGCTATTCGGCATATATCTCCCCCCGTTGCCGAAAGCTTGGCTTGTTTCATAATGCATTCATTTTTTCTTTTTTTTTCATATCAAAACTAATTGATTAGACGTATGAAAGCACTTAACAAATTCATTCTACAACTCACCGCAGTGGTGTTCGGCGTAATGTTGGCCAGCTCCGCTATGGCCCAGCTTACTAACGACCTGTGTACGGGCGCTATTCCCGTTACTTGCGGTCAGACGGTTACTGGCAATACCAATACATCCGGTATTGACGCTCCGCCGGCTTGCGGCCTTACTTTCCCGCGTTACGGCATTTGGTACAGCTTTGCCGGTACCGGCCAGACTGTTACCCTGAGCACTTGCAGCGCTACTACGAACTTCGACACGCAGATCGGCGTATTCAGCGGTTCTTGCACGGCGTTGACTTGCGTAGCCGGTAACAACGACGACCTGACTTGCGCTGTTAACAACCGCAACTCGAGGGTTACGTTTACTACCGCTCCCGGTGTGACCTATTACATCTGGGTAACGGGTAAACTCAGCTCTCGCGGCGCCTTCAGCATGTCGGTTACTTGTACGGGCGGCGTATTCTCGGGCTGCACCAACACGACTGCGTTTGGCTCTGCAACGATCAACACTTCCGGTACTGTTGTGCAGATCAGCTCTTGCAGCTATGCCGGCGAGTATTCTACGATCAACGGCGCTGTTGCCGGTCAAACCTTGCGTTTCACTTCTTCGAACGCAGCCGACTTTATTACGATCCACAGCGGCTCGTTTAACGGCCCGATCGTAGCTTTTGGCGCTACTCCGTTGCAGTTTAACAACAGCTTCACCGGTCAGTTGTTCGCTCACTGGAACCTCGCCAATTGCGGTTCTCAGAACTCTTGTCGTACTACTACCGTGCAGTGTACTTCTTGCACGCCTCCGCCTCCGCCTCCGGGTGACAACGACGCTTGCGCCAACGCTACGGTGATCGCTTGCGGCGGCTCTGCTTCCGGTACTACGGCAACTGCTACGCTCGACGGCCCCGCTGCTTCTTGCACGGGCGGTAGCGTAGCTGCCGACCGTTGGTATATCGTTACGGGCAACGGCGGTACGATCACGGCCAGCCTTTGCACGGGTACTTCTTACGACTCCAAACTGGACATCTACACCGGCGCTTGCGGTGCTCTGACCAGCGTAGCTTGCAATGACGACTTCTGCGGTCTGCAATCGCAAGTATCTTGGGCTGCTGCTGCCGGCGTTCAGTATCGCATCCGCGTACACGGCTTTGCCGGCGGCACGGGCGCTTTCACGCTGAACGTATCTTGCACCACTCCGCTGGTGGAAGGCGTTAACAACAACCCGGTTGAGGTTGCCAACGTTGGCAAACTGGCAGTTGGCGAATTCTTCCCCAACCCCGCTCAGTTCGACAACACGAACGTGAAGATTTACTCGCCCATCGAGTCTAACGCTCGCATCGTGCTGTTCGACAACGTTGGCCGCGCTGTGTACAACCAGGAAGTTGAACTCTACAGCGGTGAAAACAACGTAGAACTGCAACTGAACAACCTCGCTATCGGCACTTACTTCGCCGCTATCGACGTAAACGGCGAAACGGTTCGCAAGAAACTCGTTATCGTTCGCTAATCTCTACTCGGTCTGACCGCTACTAGTGGTCTAACCGGTAAGGGCGGCATCAGCAATGGTGTCGCCCTTATTTTGTGAGGGTGGGAGGGTGAGAGTGTGGGAGGGTGAGAGTGTGGGAGATTATATTTTTTATTTAAATTTGTACCTACAACTTACAACCTACAACCTACAACCCACAACCCACAACCTACAACCCACCATGCGCACCTTCTTCAAACGTTTTGCCATTATTATGCTGGTTTTTGTAGCCGTTGTTATGCTATCGGCGTTGATTATTACCGCTTTTTTTAGTGATAATCTGGGCAGGCAAATCGTAGGGCAACTCAAAAAGCAATTGAAAACAGAGTTGACGGTAGGGAAGGTAGACATGACCATACTGTCGAGTTTTCCGTATGCCGCTATCAATTTAAGGCAGGTTAAACTCAAAGATACGCGGGGCCGCAATTTACTGGAAGCGGGTAATGTATCGTTTCGCTTTGGTATTTACAGCCTCTTTGGCAAACAAATAGAAGTATCATCACTGAAAGTATCGGATGGCGCGCTTTGGGTGCAACTCGACAAACGGGGAAAAACCAACTACGACGTTTTTAAACCATCGGAAAGCGACTCGCCTTCTGCCGGAAAAGGCCCCACTATCGCCCTGCGCGAGGCATTGCTCGATAATATCGAACTGGCGTATACCGACCGGCAGGCAGGTCAAAATATCCGCACCTTACTCGAAAATGCAGCGTTTACCGGCCGGTTCAATTCCTCCAGGTTTACTTTGGCCAGTAAAGCATCCCTGGCTTCGCGTTTTATTGATATAGACAGCATCCGCTACCTCGACGGCAAAAAACTGGCCTACGACGCCAAAATTGCCGTCGATATGGAAAAAGGGCGCTACCAACTGGAAGAAGTATCGCTCACTATTGAAGACAATACCTTCAAAGCATACGGCTTTATCGAAAACCGCGGAAAGGCGAGTTATTACGACCTATATATAAACAACGAAAGCGGCGACCTGGCTTCGCTTTTTCAATTGCTGCCTGGCGCTTATTCCGCTCAAATTGCCGATTTGCAAAGCAGCGGCGATTTTCAGGTCAAAGCCTTGGTAAAGGGCCTCTCGGGCGTCGGCAAAACCCCGCAAATCCGCGCCGAAGTGATACTCGACGACGGCCGCCTGAGCAGCCCCAAGATGGATGGCGAACTCAAAGAATTGTCGTTTTTGATGACCTACGACAACGGCGAATACAGCGCCGGCGGCCATTCCTTTTTTGAAATCAGGGATTTTAAAGGGTTCTATGAACGCGAATTGCTCGAAATGGGCCTGCGCCTCGTTAATCTATCCAACCCCGATATCCGCTTTTCGATGAACGGCGCCCTGCCGATGCACCTCATTTATGGCTTGTTGGCCAACCCGCTCCTCAGTGAGGGCAGCGGCGAGGTTGACATTCAAGACCTGCTGCTCGAAGGCCGTCTCGAAGACATGAAAAGCGAATACCGCATGAGCCGCGTGAAGGCTACAGGCGCCCTGGTTTTTGACGACGCCTCGCTGACCGTCAACAACGAAAAAATGATTGTCGATGAGGGTACTTTGAATTTGCAAGACAGTGTGCTGCGGGTAAGCAATTTCAAACTCGAGGGCGCCGGCAGCGATTTGCTGTTCAACGGGCAGGCCACGCACTTTATACCCGTATTATTTGCCGACTCCGCCAATACACAGCGGGTCGAATTACTTTTCGACGCCAGCTTGTCGTCTCAAAATCTCGATATCGACCGCTTGTTGCAAATTACCGCAGTCAACCCCGATCAGGTAGATACCACAGTAGTCAGCATCGATTCATTGAAAGCCGAGCAAATACAGCAACGCGAGCGTATTACGCAATTTTTAAAAGGTTCGTTTAAAGCCCGGATCGCGGCTTTTAATTATAAGCTGATTGAAGGTAGCGGCTTTAATGGCGATTTTACATTTAATAACAACGAACTGCAAATTGCAGGCAAAACCCGGGCTATGGGGGGCGCTTACGACTTGCGAGCGCAGTTGTTTTTTGAACAGGAACCCCGGCTTAATGCCTGGCTGGTTTGCCAGGAAGTCAATATCACCGAATTTTTCAGACAGGCCGATAATTTCGGGCAGTCTGTCCTCACCGACCAACAGTTGCGGGGCGCCCTCAACGCCAATATTGCCATCAATGCTTATTGGGACCAGGAAGGACGATTCCTTATGGACCGCCTGCGCGTATTGGCTGAAGTTGACATCAACAATGGCGAGCTCATCGAACTCGAAATGTTGCGCGGGTTTTCAACCTTTGTAAAATTGAAAGACCTGATGCATATCCGGTTCGTCAATATGTCGAATTACCTGGAAGTCAGCAATCGAAAGCTCTACATCCCTGCCATGTTTATCCAGAGCAATGCGCTCAATCTTACGGTTAGCGGGGCGCACAGTTTTGACAACGAGATAGACTATAGCGTCAAAGTGAACGCCGGACAGGTTATTTCCAATCGACTTAAATCGCACGACCCCAAACTCAGTCCCCAGCCGGCCAGAAAAAAGGGCTTTTTCAATTTGTATTATACAATCAAAGGCACAATAGATGAATATGAGGTGAAATCGGCCAAACGCGCCGTAAAAACAGCCTTTGATAATAGCGAACGACAAAAAAAGCGGCTTCGGGAAGCGCTAGAAACAGAGTTTGGCGCCGTAAGGGCTATTAATGAACCACAGGAGTGGGGAGATGGGGGGTAGTTCTCTGTTGTGGGTTGATATGCTGATGTGCTAATGTGCTGATTTGCTGATGCGACCGAAGGCTAACGAAGTGAGTCCCGATTGAAAATCGGGGGA